>JAICUV010000050.1 GCA_025935655.1 Chloroflexota bacterium
CGACGGCCGCGGCATGGGCGTCCGAGCCCTTGCCGAGCACGTTGCCCTGGTCGTCCTTGAGGTTGCCCGACTCGATGTACTTCTTGGCGTTGTCCCACGCGCCGCCGCCGTTGTTGAGGACGGTGGCGAGGAGGACGCCCGAGATGGTGCCGACCATCAGGAAGCCCGCCACGGCCTGGTAGCCCAGGAGGACGCCGACGATGATCGGCGCCGCGACGGCGAGCAGGCCCGGGGCGACCATCTCCCGGAGGGCGGCCCGGGTCGTGATGTCCACGACCCGCGCGTAGTCGGGCTTCTGGCTGTAGTCCATGATCCCGGGCATCTCGCGGAACTGGCGGCGCACCTCGACGATGATCGACTGCGCGGTCTTGCCCACGGCCCGGATGGCGAGGCTGCTGAAGAAGTACGCGAGCATCGCGCCGAGGAACGCGGCGACGAACACGCCGACGTCGGCGAGGTTGACGGCGTTGAGCAGCTGGTCGCCCGTCTTGCCCTGGTTGGTCAGGATCAGGTTGACCTTGTCGATGTAGGCCGAGAACAGGAGGAACGCGGCCAGCGAGGCGGAGGCGATCGCGTAGCCCTTGGTCAGGGCCTTGGTCGTGTTGCCCACCGCGTCCAGGCGGTCGGTGATCTCGCGGGCGCCGGCCTCCGCGCGGGAGAACTCGGCGACGCCGCCGGCGTTGTCCGTGATCGGGCCGAAGGTGTCCATCGCCAGGATGTAGGCGGTGGTCATCAGCATGCCCATGGTGGCGACGGCCGTGCCGAAGATGCCGCCCACGTCCTTGCCCGTCTCGGGGTTGACGAGGCCGGCCTGGGTGCCCAGCCAGTGGGACGCGATGAGCGCGATGCCGATGGTGACCGCCGTGACGAAGGTGGTCTCGAAGCCCACGGCCGTGCCCGAGATGATGTTGGTCGCGGGGCCGGTCTTGGACGCCTCGGCGATCTCGCGGACCGGGCGGAACGAGCCCGCCGTGTAGAACTGGGTGATGTACACGAACGCGACGCTGGTCGCGAGGCCGACGACGCCGGCGGCGAAGAACCAGATCCACGCCGGCATGCCGTTGCCGGCGGTCGTGGTCCCGGTGTCCATCATGATGGCGGTCGTGACCGCGAGCCCCACCACGGACAGGATCGTCGTGACCCAGTACCCGCGGTTGAGGATGTTCATCGGGTCCTCGTCCTCCTTGCCGCGGATGAAGAACATCGCGACGATGGTGGCGAGGAGGCCGAACGCCCGGACGACGAGCGGGAAGAAGATCCAGTTCTCCGGGTTGGGCCAGTTGGCGCTGATCGCGATGTTGTAGACCGCGACGCCCAGGATCATCGCGCCGATGTTCTCGGCGGCGGTGGACTCGAACAGGTCCGCGCCACGACCGGCGCAGTCGCCGACGTTGTCGCCGACCAGGTCCGCGATGACGCCCGCGTTGCGGGGGTCGTCTTCGGGGATGCCCTTCTCCACCTTGCCCACGAGGTCGGAGCCGACGTCAGCGGCCTTGGTGTAGATGCCGCCGCCCAGCTGGGCGAACAGGGCGACGAAGCTGGCGCCGAACCCGAAGCCCACGATCACGAACGGGGCCTTGTCGATCGTGACCCCGGGGAGGACCAGCTGGTAGAGCGTGAAGATGCCCCACACGCCGAGCAGCGACAGGGCGACCACGAGGAAGCCGGAGACGGCGCCGCCGCGCATCGCGACCTGGACCGCCTCGACGAGGCTGCGGCGGGCGGCCGCGGCGGTGCGGACGTTGGACCGCACGCTGATCGTCATGCCGATGATGCCGGCGGCCATCGAGCAGGTCGCACCGACGAGGAAGGCGAACGCGGTGAGCGCACCGATCGGCACGCCCGCCAGCGACCGCACGTCGGCGACGTCGGGCGTCTCCACGAGCGCGATGACCACGCCGATGATCACGGCCGCGACGAGGGCCAGGAGGGCGATCGTCGTGTACTGGCGCTTCACGAATGCGTCGGCGCCCTCGCGGATGATGGCGCCGACGTCCTGCATCGCCTGGGGACCCTTGTCCCGGCTCAGGACGTCCCGCGCGAGGTACATCGCGAACAGGACCGCGGCGATGCCCGCGATCGGGACAAGCCAATGGAGCGCGTCGGCCATCGGGGTTTGCAGTGCCTCCCTAACGCAGGTGCGAACACGTTCGAGATCCGGTGATGTCGTCGACGGCCCGGCAGCAGTCCGGGGCGCAACGGCGCGCGACGACGGTGGGCGATGCCGGCGGGGTTCGGAACGCAGGGGATCCCGCGCGCTGGCTGGGTGAGTGTATGCGTGCGCGCTCGCACGGGTCAAACCGATTCCGGCGCCGGCCGGAACGCTTCCACCGGCCTCACGGACCTATGCATCGCGCCCGGCGGCCGGCCCCGGCGGGTCCTCCGGCCCTGTCCGGCGACACGGCCCCGCGCATCCGGGTCCGGCAGGCATGCCGGTTCGTGCACGAAGGCCCGTCGGCAACGGTCCTCCCCGGCGTGCGCGGCTCCCCGTCCCTATACTCCCCGCTCGTGGACAGACGCAGCAGCCTCGGGTGTCTCTTCGAGGTCCTCGAGACGCTCGTGCTCACGCTCATCATCTTCTTCGTCATCCAGACCTTCATCGCGCAGCCGTACCAGGTGCAGCAGCAGTCGATGGAACGGACCCTGGAGCCGGGGCAGTACGTCCTCGTGGACAAGCTGACGCCCCGCTGGGACGACTACGGGCGCGGCGACATCGTGGTGTTCAACCCGCCCAAGACGTGGACCGCCGAGGACACGCCGTTCATCAAGCGCGTCATCGGCCTGCCCGGCGACACCGTGGAGGTCAAGGACGACGGTCTCGTCTACGTGAACGGGGTCGCGATCGAGGAGCCGTACACGTACAAGAACGCCCAGGGCGTGGCCGAGCCGACCGAGGCCGGCGAGCAGACGCGCTGGGTCGTCCCCGCCGGCGAGCTGTTCGTGATGGGCGACCACCGCCAGCGCTCCGCCGACTCGCGCGTGTTCGGGACGATCCCGGTCGGCAATGTCATCGGACGCGCGTTCCTGCGCTACTGGCCGATCTCCACGTTCGGGATCCTCCAGACCCCGACCTACCCCGACCTGCAGCCGACCTCCCCCTGAGCGGGTGACCCCGTGCTCACGGTGACGCCCGCCCTCGTGATCCTCGCGGTCATCGTGACCGCCGCGGCGGTCGTGGCCACGAGCGCCCGCGAACCGCGCTTCGCCGCCCTCGGGACCATCGTCGCGATCATCGGGGCCGCCTACGTCACGGAACCGCTGCCCGGCGCGGTCGCGCTCGCCGCGCGGCTCGCGGGCTCGGCGCTCGGCGGCTATCTCGTGTGGGTGTCGCTCCGCGGCGCCCCACCGCCCACGGCGGGCTGGCAGGTCGGCTGGCCGGGTGCCTCGGCCGTGGCCATCGTCGCGTTCGCGATCGGCTGGCTCGCGTCGGGCACGGTCGCCGACGCCATCGTCGTGGCCACGGGCGGCGGCCCGACGGTCGGGGCCGCGGCCGCGCTGGCAGCGGGCTCCCCCGTCCCCCGCGCCGCGTTCGGCGCGGCCCTCGCGATCTGCGCGTTGGCCGCAGCGCCCGTGCTCCTGGGCCGCGACGTCCTGCGCCAGGGCCTCGGGCTGATGCTCCTGCTCGCGGCGGTCGGCCTGCTGCGCAACGTCATGGCCGTGGGGACCGACGGGCCGGTCGAGCTCGCGCTCGCCGTGCTCACCGCGCTGACCGGCGCCGCCGTCGCGGCGATCGTCGGCCGGTCGCTCACCGTCCACGGCGACCTCGACCTGCGGTCCTCCGGCCGGGGCGATGGGGCGACGCGCCACGTCGGGACGGACGACGCGCACCCGCGGCCGTGGCCGGGCATGTACGGGCCGTACGGTCCCCGGCGTCGCTCGCGCCAGCCCGCACCCGGCGCCCACCCCGACCTGCGTCGCCCCAAGCGGCCGGAGCCCGCGCGACCCGAGCCGCCCAGCCGCCCCGGCGGCGTGGGCGGGTACGGCGCCGGCTGGCCGGGGACGCGCTGATGGAGCTGCTGCTGCTCCTGGGGCTCGGCGCGTTCGGCGCGCTCGCGTCCTGGATCGGGCTGGCGCGCGGCGGGCGCGCGGGACAGGTCGGGGCGCTCATCGGCGGGCTGTGCCTGCTGGGGATGGTCGCGGTCTCGTTCGCGCTCGACGCTCCGCGGGTGGGCTCCGGCGACATCCCGGAGGGCGTGGGGATCCTGGACGGACGCCTGATCCCCAACAACTACATGCGGCTGGTGATCGCCCTGTGGGCGCTCGACGCCGCGCTCATCGTGTTCGTGGCCTGGCTCGCGGGCGGCCTCGCGGGCCTGCGGGGGCTGCTCCCCGCCATGCTCCTCTCGATCGTGGGTGGCGCCGTCGCGTTCGCGGCGACCAACCTCACCCTCGGGGCGGCCGCGGCCGGCGCGACCGGGCTCGTGGCGCTGGTCGTCCTGCTCGCGTGGCGCGATCCCACGGGCATCCCCGCCTCCTCGCGCGAGCTCCGGACCACGGTCATCTCGACCGTCCTGCTGATGGCCGCGATCGTCGTGGCGCCGCTGGCCGCAGGGCTCCGGGTGGGCGATGCCACGAACGGCGGCTCGCTCGTGACCACGGAGGCGTCGCAGGGCGTGCCCGCGCTGGTCGGGTTGCTCGTGCTCGCGGTCGCGCTCGCGGTCGCGATCCGGCTCGGGGCGATCCCGTTCCACCTGCGCGTCCCGCAGCTGACCGACGTCGCCCCGCCCATCTCGCTGCCGCTCCTGCTCGCCTGGGTCCCGGTGCCGCTCGCGGTCGTCGGCCTCGCGACGGTCGACCTGCTGCTGTCCTCGCTCGCGGTCCCCCTCGGCAGCGAGCAGCTGATCATCGTGGCCGTCGCCATCGTGACCCTCACCGGCGCGTCGCTGGCCGCGTTCCTCCAGGACGATCTCCGGCACACGACGGGCTACCTCGTGATCGCGGACGGTGCGTTCGTCCTGCTCGGGTTCGCCGCCCTGTCGCCCGACGTCTGGGGGCCCGCCCGGACATGGCTCGTCGCCGTCGCCGCGACGAAGACCGCGCTCGCGACGTGGGCGGCCGTCATGGAAGGCCGGTTCATGACCCGGCACATCCCGGACCTCCGGGGCTGGATCCGCCGCTCGCCGCTCCTGGGCGCCGGGCTCCTGCTGACCACCATCGCGACCTTCGGGCTGCCGGGCTGGGCGGCGTTCCAGGCCCGGGCGACGCTCGCCCAGCTCACCGCGGCGCCCCCGCTGGACACGGTGCTCGTGGTCCTCGCGTTCCTCACGCTGCCCACCTACCTGCGGCTGCTGGGCGTGGGCACGGGGTCACCGACCAGTCGCGTGGACCGGGCGGCGCCCGAGCGGATCGTCCGCAGGCGAACGGAGTCCCTGCCCGTGGAGGTCGAGGGCGCGGTCCAGGACGGGGCCGATGTGCCGGGCGTCGGTGCCGGGCGTGACGCGCACCCGTCGCCGGCGCGGCGCGTGGCCCGCCGGTCCGGTGACATGGCGTCCAAGGGCGCGGTGAGCATCGGACGCCGGACGACACGCGCGATGCGCCGCGACGCGACCGAGCTCACCGCCGCCGCCGTGCTCACGCTCGCCGTCCTCGCGGCGCTGACCGCGTGGGGTGTCCTCGACATCGGCAGCGCGGCGAGCGAGCCCGCCCCGATCACGACGAACGCCACGTCCGAGTAGACGCGGCGTCCGGGTAGCGTGCCTGCGCCGAGCGGGCGTGGGCGCCCTACTCCTCCGGGGCGAGCACCCAGCGGTCGACCTCGCGCTCGTAGCTCAGCAGCTCCCCGGGCGCGAACCACAGGGCGAGCTCGGCGGCGGCGTTCTCCGCGCTGTCCGACGCGTGGACCAGGTTCTGCGCCGTCTCGACGGCGAAGTCGCCGCGGATGGAGCCCGGGGCCGCCTCGTGGGGGCGAGTGGCGCCGTTCATCGCGCGGACGATCGCGATGGCGTTGGGCCCTTCCAGCGCCGCGGCGACGAGGGGGCCCGAGGTGATGAAGTCGACGAGCCCGGCGAAGAACGGGCGCTCGCGGTGGACCGCGGAGTGGGTCTCGGCGAGCTCGCGGCTCGTCTGGACGAGCTTGAGGCCGACGAGCTTGAGCCCGCGCTCCTCGAACCGGGTGATCACGCGGCCGACCAGCTGGCGCTGGACGCCGTCGGGCTTGACGAGGAGGAGGGTCCGCTCGAGCTCTGCCATGGCGATGGGTGCCTCATGCTGCGGGCGACGCCGCCGCGCGGGTCGCCATCGATGACCGGTGTCGTCTCGGGATCGCGCAGCACGGGTCCGGCGGGCGGGATGGCCCGGGGCGCGCGGCGCGGGCCATCAGGGTAGCGCGAAGCGCGACGGGCGTGCCGCGTCGTGCGTGCCACCACGTGCGGACGCGTCCCGGCCCGGCGCGGATCAGCCGGGCTCGTCCTCGGGCTCGTCCATCGCGAGCTGCCGCACGTGCGGCTCGTCCGGGGTGTGGACGTGACCCCGGGCGATGTCGAACGCGGCGAGCGCCTCGGACTCGCGACCCAGCAGCCGGAGCGCGTCGCCCGCGACGAGGGCGAGCGCCGGATCCGTCGCCCGATCGCCGATCGCGGCGAGCACGTCCCGCGCGTAGCCGGGCTCCAGGCGCAGGGCGACGCCCAGCCGGACCGCGGCGAGGACGTCTTCCCCGGCCCCCAGCGCCGCCTGGCCGCCGGCGTACGCCTCGGCCGCACCGGTCGGCGCCGGCGTGGCATCGGCGCCCATCGGGCGCGGGCTCACGGCGCCCGCGGGCACGCGTGCCGGCACGGGCTCACCCACGTCCGAGGGCGGTGCCTCGTGTTCGACCGCCACGTCGGCGGGCCAGATCAGGCTGCGCGGGATCCCGGCGAACAGCGGCTCGAGCGGCGAGGCGTCCTCCTCCAGCGCGCGAGCGGCGAGGCGCCGTGCCTCGCCTGGTCGACCGAGCGCCGACACCGCCTCCGCGGCGATGACCAGGGCGAGCCGGTCGGTCCGCCCGCGCTCGAGCAGCACGTTGGCCGCGTCGCCGGCGCCCGAGAGGTCGCCCGTGCGCCAGCGGACCTCCGCGAGGTCCAGCAGCGCGGCGTCGTCGAGCATCCCGCGGCCCGCCAGCGACTCCAGCTCGGCGCGTGCCAGGGCGAGCGAGCCCATCCTCAGGTGGAGGGCCGCCAGGCGCAACGGGATCGGGCGCTCGTCCTCGGCCGTCACCGCCGTGGCGGCGGGGTTGGTCGCGGCGACGTCGGTTGCGCCCCGCTCGCCGGCCATGTCCGCGTCCTCCGTCATCCGTGCCTACCGCGCCAGCCGGAGGTGCGCGTCGAGCCCCCGCAGGTGCCTGGCAGGCGCCACGACGGCCATCCGCAGCGCCTCGTCGCGGAACAGCTCGCCGGCCAGCCGCCGGATCTCCGCCGGGCGGACGGCCTCCACGGCCGCGAGGGCGTCGTCGAGCGTGAACACGCGGTCGTGGAGCGCCTCCTGGCCGCCGATCCACGACGCGAGATGGCGGGTGTCGTCCATGCGCAGCTCGAGCCCGCCGGACAGGTACGCCTTGGCCTTCGCGAGCTCGCTCTCGGGGACCTCCTCGTCCGCGAGCCGCACGAGCTCCAGCAGAATCGCGTCGATCGCCGCCGGCAGCGACGTGGGGTCCACGCCCGCGGACACCTCGAGCGCTCCCGAGTCCGCGTACTCCACGATCCCCGACGAGACGTCGTAGGCGAGCCCCTTCTCCTCGCGCACGCCCAGGAACAGCCGGGACGACATCCCGTCGCCCAGCACGGCGTTGAGCACCGCGAGGTTCCACGCGTCCGGGTGGTCCCGCCGGAGCGCCGGGACCGCGATGGCGAGCTGCGCCTGCGACGTGTCGCGGCGGCCGGTGAGGACGCGCGGCCCGGCCGGCAGCGCCGGGGCGGCCTCGAAGGACGGGTGCACGCCGTCGCCCGACCCGAACGCCGCGGACGCGAGCGCGACCGCCTCCTCGTGGTCGAGGTCGCCCGCGACCGCCACGACCGTGTTCGACGGGCGGTACATCGACCCCCAGAAGTCGCGGATCGCCTGGCTCGGGAGGGCGCGGATGCCGGCCTCGTCGCCGCAGATCTCGCGGCCCAGGGCGCCGTCCCCGAACATCGCCTGCTGGATGAGCATCTGGGCGTATTCGGACGGGTCGTCGAGGTAGGAGCGGATCTCCTCCACGATGACGGTGCGCTCCTGGTCGATGTCCTCGTCGGCGAGCCGCGGCCGCACGACGAGCTCGCCCAGGACCTGCATCGCGGTGACGGCCTCCCGGCGTGGCACGCGGACCCAGTAGACCGTGGACTCGCGGTCGGTGGCCGCGTTCGCGGAGCCGCCCACGCCCTCGACCGCCTCGGAGATCGCGCGGCTCGTGGGGTAGCGGGCGGTCCCCTTGAACGTCAGGTGCTCCATGAAGTGCGCGACACCCGCCACGGCAGGCGTCTCCAGGCGCGAGCCCGCGAGCACGTACGCGGCGATCGAGACCGATCGCGAGCCGGGCAGGCGGGCGGAGATGACGCGCGGCCCGTCGGGCAGCTCGGTGCGGTGGAACATCGTCCCGATGGTAGCCCGGAATCGACGACCGGCGGCCGTCCCCGAGGGCCGACCGCCGGTCGATCAGGCTGCGATGGGAGGGTCAGGCGGCCGGCGTGGCCGTCTGCCCGAACGCGAGGATCCAGTCCTGGAGGAAGAACAGGAGGAACAGGGCCGCGACCAGCCACATCAGCGCGTGGACCTCGGACGCCTTGCCCTTCACGACCTTGATCAGGACCCACGACACGAACCCGGCGCCGATGCCGACCGTGATGTCGTACGTCAGCGGCATGAGGATCATCGTCAGGAGGGCGGGGATGCCGTCCTCGAGCTCGGTGACGTCGATGCCCCTGACCTGGGTGAACATCAGGTAGCCCACGAGGACGAGGGCCGGAGCCGTCGCCACGCCCGGGATGATCCCGGCGATCGGCGCGAGCAGGATCGCGAGCAGGAACAGCACGCCCGTCACGATCGACGTGAAGCCGGTGCGACCACCCTCGGCGACGCCGGCCGCGGACTCGATGTACGTCGTGTTCGAGCTGACGCCCGCGAGGCCGCCCACGGCCGCCGCGAGCGAGTCGACGAGGAGGATCCGGCCGACGCCCGGCACCGACCCGTCCTCGTTCGCGAGCCCGGCCTCGGCGGCGACGCCGGTGACCGTGCCCATCGTGTCGAAGAAGTCGGTGAGCATGATCGAGAAGATGATCAGGATCGCCGCCAGGAGGCTGATGCCCGGGACGCTGAAGATCTCGAACGGGTCGACCTGGCCGAGCGTGGTGAACGAGGGCGTCAGGACGAAGTTGTCCGGGATCTTCGCGACGCCGGCCGCGAGCGCGACGAGGGTCGTCGCGAGGATGCTGATGACGAGCGCGGCCTTCACCTTCCGGACCCACAGGATCACGGTGATGATCAGGCCGAACCAGAACACGAAGTCGGACGCCGTGGTCGGCAGGTGGAACGTCGTCGGGGTGACCGGCGCGTTGCCGACCACGAAGCCGCCGTTGGCGAAGCCGATGAACAGGATGAACAGGCCGATGCCGACGCCGATGGCCCGCTTGAGGGCGAGCGGGACGGCGTTCATGATCGCCTCGCGCAGGCCCACCAGCACGAGCACGGTGACGGCGAGACCCTCGAGGAGGATCACGCCCATGGCGCCGGACGGCGACAGGCCCCGCGCCGTGAGCGAGAAGGCGACGATCCCGTTGATGCCCAGGCCGGCCGCCAGGGCGAGCGGGAAGTTGCCGACGGCGCCCATGGCGATCGTCATGATCCCGGCGACGAGCGCCGTGCCCGCCGACAGGGCGACGGCGGTGAACGCCGCGTCCGCGTCCTTGAACCCGCCGGTCAGGATGATCGGGTTGAGGAAGATGATGTAGGCCATGACCAGGAACGTGGTCAGGCCCGCACGCGCCTCGGTCCCGAGGGTCGTGCCGCGCTCCTCGAACTTGAAGTACTGCGCGATCGCGCTCATGCGATGTACGGATCCTCCCTCGCTGTCTGCCCCCTCGGTGCCGTCGGGCACGCCCCGCGGCCCATCGCTCCGCCCGATCCGCCCTCTCCCGGGAGCGGATCTCCCCTACTCCTCGGACCCCTCCAGGCCGAGGAGCTCCATCTGGACGAACCCGCTGGTGTCGAACTCGAGCTGCTTCGGCGCGAGGGGCGACGACTCGTCATCCTCGACCGAGGGCACGAACTCGATGACCACGCGCTCGTCACCCTGGACCAGGGTGTAGACGAGCAGCTGGTCCGGGCGCGTCTCGAACTCGAGGTGCTCGAAGGAGTCCACGTTGATGGTGATGGCGATCGGCGTGAAGTACGTCGACACGTCGGGCTGGTCCGCGACGACGCGCTCCACCCATCCCGACCCGTGCGCGACCAGCTCGCGAGACCGGTAGAACCGGTACGAGACGGTCTGCTTCAGGATCGGGCGCAGGAGGTGCTGGACATCGGTCCGGCTCGTCACGAGGCCCTGGTTGACGAAGAACTTCGCGGGCGGATCGCTCGCCACGGGGGCTCCAACCTCATAGGCTCGAGGGGTTGGTGGAGCGGCTCGCCGCGCCGCCTTCCCGGGGACGGCCCGACACGCGGATCGTAGCCGACGGGCACGGTTGCGGGTGGGTGAAGTTCGCAGGGGGTTTGCGCGCCGGGGCCGTGCGCGCGTTCGGCGTCCGGCGTCCGCGCCGCCTCCCGCGTCCCCCGTGCCCCGCCTCCCGCCGAGCGGCTGAACGGTGCACTCCCAGCAACGGATCGGTCGCCGGGCGGCTGGATCGTGGCGTTCGGCGCCCCGGAGCGCACCGATCGCCCGCCGGGCGGTCAGATCAGGCGCTCAGCACACCGTTCAGCCGCTGGGCGGGAGGCGACGGGGCGGTGAGCGGGCGCGCGACGAACGCGGGCGCGGTGAGCGGGCGCGCGACGAACGGGCACGGTTCGCCCACGGGCAGGGTGGACCGGGGAGGCGGGGCCACGGTTCGCCCGCCTGGCGGGGGCCGGCGCACAGCGATCAGCGCACAGCGATCAGCGCACCAGCTCCGCGGCATGCGCGTCCAGCCAGGCGCGCGACCGGCGGTTCTGCTCCGCGTATCCGCCCTCCCACGCCCGGACGTACGCGTCGAGCCCGTGCTCCGCGCGAGCGCGCATCGCCACGAGCGCCCGGTCGAGGAACGGCCCCAGGTGCGCGATCACCGCCTCGCGGCCCGCGCCGTCCAGCCCGTGCACGGCGGCGAACGAGCGGAACCGCGCCACCTGGTCCAGCCCCGCGAGCGCGGGATCGATGTCGACCGGGTCGCGCATCGGAATCCAGTGGCGGGCGGCGATCGCGATGTCCAGCAGCGGGTCCGAGGGCGCCGCGAAGTCGAAGTCGATGAACGCCACGACGCGCCCATCGCGGACGACCACGTTCTCGACGCACAGGTCGTTGTGGCACACGAGCGCGCCCGGCCGGGCGTCCGGGAGGTTGGGCCGGTCCCAGCGGGCGCCCGCTGGTGGCACGAACGTCGCCGCGGCCTCGTGGAGCGAACGCTGGAGCTGCGCGACCCCCAGGAGCACCGACTCGTCGCCCACCCACGCCGGATACGGCGGCGTCCCGACCTGCCCCTCGATGAACGTCAGGACCTCGCGTCCCTGCTCGTCGAGCCCCAGGTAGCGCGGCGCTCCGTCGAATCCGACGGCCTCCAGGTGGCGCAGGAATGCCGCCACCGCGGGAGTGAACGACCGGACGGGCCGCCGCACGGTGTCCCCGACGCGGACGACCGCCCCGCCAGAGCCCATGCCCCCGGCCAGCGCGACCTCCTCCTGCCCGCCCGCGCCCAGGTCCGTCATGGCGCCAGTGTGCCCCACTCCCCGGCGCGGGCGGTCAGCCCGGCCCGAGGATCTGCTCCGCGATGCGGACCGCCTCGAGGGCGATCTCCGGGATCGCGATCGTCTCCCAGACCGAGCCGCGGATGATCGGGCCCAGGGCGAACAGCGGCCGCCACCCCGCGCCCGCGGCGTCGAGGACACGGAAGTCGTACGGGTGCACGTCGATGCCGAGGTCGAGCGGTCCGGGGCGAGCGAGGCCCGCCTCCATGATCGCCGCGAGGAGCGGGCTGGCAGACGGCGACTCGTCCGGGCCGGTGGCCAGGAGCAGGTGCGCGACGACGACCGGTCCCGCGTCGGTACGGAGCTCCAGGCCGCCGGCGCCCGCCTCGACCCCGTCGATCCGGGCGGCCCGGAGCTCGAGGCGGCCCTCGGCCTCCCACGCGCGCACCTCGTGCTCGACGCCCGGTGCGAGCCGCGAGCGGTGGAGCTCCCACTCGCGGCGGTGGTCCGCGACGAACCGGCGCCGGGTGCCCTCGTCCATGGCCAGCCACAGCTCGCGCAGGATCGGGCGCAGCGAGTCGAGCCCCTGGCGCCACCCCTGCGGGTAGGCGGCGAGACGAGCCCGTGTCTCGGCGATCGGGTCGGCGAAGGTGGCGAACGCCTCGGGCGTGACCGCGGGCGTCGCGGGGCGAGGCCGCCAGGGATCCTCGTGCGAGCGCGGGATCTCGCCGTGGCGCGACAGCGCGACGACCCGACCCGCGCCGCGGCCGCGGAGGAGCGACGCCGCGAGGTCGATCGCCGTGTGCCCCGTCCCGATGATCCCGACCGTCTCCCCCGCCCCGATGGCGTCGAGCGAGCCCGGGGCCCACGGGTCCGCGACGAACCGGGCGTCGTCCGAGGCGGCCACGGCAGCGAGGAACGCCGGCGGCCGCGGCAGCTCGTTGCCCGTCGCGATGACGACGGCGTCCGCGGTGCGCGCCGTGCCGTCCTCGAGCTCCACGATCAGCGGCGACGCGCCCGCCGCCCCGTCGAGGACGGCGGTCGCCCGAGACCGGACGTGCTCGAGCTCCCCGGGCGACGCGACCGCCGCGTCCGCGAGCAGCGTCCCGAGGTACTCGCCGAGCACGTGCCGTGGCGGGAACGCCTCGGGCGCCACGCCGGCGAACGCGCGGAAGTGGTCGGGGTCCTCGGGGAGGCCGCTCATCGTGATCGCGGGCACGTTCAGCCGGTGCCACGGGTCGGGCGTCCCGAACGCCACGCCTCGCCCGAGCTCCGCGCGCGGCTCCACCACCGTGACGGCCAGCCCTGCCCCGCCGCGCCGCAGCAGGTGGACCGCCGTGAGCGTACCCGACGCGCCGCCGCCGATGACGACGACGCGGGTGGGCTTCACAGCGCCTGGAGCAGGAACGACAGCATCGCGATCACGAGGTAGATGGCCAGTGCGCCGAACACGAGGAACAGGCGCATCGACCGCGCGATCGGCGAGCCGCCGGCGAGCGGGTAGATCGGGGGACCGAGGAACGGGACCAGCAGGACGACCGTCATCCAGCCGAGCCGGCGTCCATCGGACAGCTCGTCGCGCCGGACGAGGTCCCAGAGCGAGATCGCCACCCAGCTCGCGTAGAGCACGAGCGGGAGGATGTAGCCGTACACGCCGAGCAGCGTCGTGAGGCCGCTCGTCAGCGGGATGCCCAGGATCATCACCTCCCTCGGGGTCGTGGGGCCGGGGCCGGCGGCGGCCGAGGCGGCCTCCAGCTCGGCGATGGAACGGACGGCGTATGGACCGGGAACCGCGGTCTCCGGGATCGCGAGCACGGGTGGCGCCGCCGCGTCCGGCATCGACGGCTGCGCTGGTGGCGCTGGCTCGTCCTCCCAGCGGCCGGACGGGTAGTCCCCGCCCAGCGCCTGGGCGAACCGGCCGAGGAGGTTGAAGGTCGGGGCGCCGTCGCCGCCCGCGCCCAGCGGAAACGCGCAGCCGGCGAACGCCTCGATGGCCGGCGGCTGGCTCGTGGTGAACGCGTTGTCCGCGAAGCAGTCGCTGCCGGTGGCGGGCATGCCGAGCGCGAGATCGGCCCGCCCGGAGTCCCGGACCACGTTGCCCCGGACCACGTTGTCGTGGGTCAGCCACAGGTTGTCGTCGAGGTTCGGGAGCACCCCGACGCCGTAGGTGGGGTTGTCCTCGATGAGGTTGCCCTCCACGACGTTGCCGCGGCCGCCGGCCAGCACGACACCGATCCCGTTGGTCGGGTACTCCAGCCGCTTCGTCGGCGCGTCGGTCGCGTCGTTGGCGTGGATCCAGTTGCCCGCGAGGTACGCCTCGCGCTGCGGCGCGAGGCGCTCGGAGTCCAGCGTGTTGGGCGCGATCCCCGCGAGGTTGTCCGTCCACTCGGAGTTCACGATCGCGAGGTTGCCGCCCGCGTTGGTGCCGCTGTAGCCGAGCGCGTTGTGGACCGACCGGACGTCGTCGATGACCGCGTCGCACGGGTAGCACTGGCCGATGTAGAACCCCGAGTCCGGGTGGCCGGACGCGTAGCTGTGCTCGAACCGCCCGTAGCGCGAGTCGAACGCGTAGACGCCGTAGTCGCCGTTGCCGTACGCGGTGAGGTACGAGCCGCGGTAGCCGTCCACGCCCGACCAGTAGAACCCGTTGAGCTGGTAGCCGTGCGCGGTCAGGTTCTCGAGGACCACGCCGTCGGCCTCCACGACGTGGATCCCGTTCGCGCGCTTCTGCTCCCCGTCGAGGATCACGCCGTTGCGGTCCTCGCCCCGGATCGTCAGGTACGGCGTCCGGACGAGCACGGACTCCGGGTACGTCCCGCGCGCGACGAGCACGAGGTCCCCGGGCGAGGCCGCGTCCACGCCGGCCTGGATCGTGGGGCGGTCCGCGGGCACGTGGATCGTCGCGCCCGGCGCCGCGGGAACCGGCTCGCGGCCCGGCCCGACCCCGCCGTGGCCGCCGTTGGTCGGCAGTGCCACGTCGCCCACCGCGACGATCCCGCTCATGCCGATGCCGCCCGCGGCTCCGTGGAGCTTGCAGTTGAACGGGTAGATGCCCGGGGTCGTGTAGGTGTGCGAGAACGACCCGCCACCCTGGATGACCCCGGAGTCGTAGGTGCCGTCGTCGGCGGTGACGGTGTGCGGGTTGCGCCCGTCGTTGGCGAACTCCACGGTGGTCCCGGGCTGGACGCGCATCACCTGCGGGTCGAAGAAGTCGTCGAGCGCGCTGACGACGCGCTCCTGGGGCGCACCGGTGTCGGCGCCCGCCTCGTCGCCCCCGTAGCCCGCGGCACGCCCGTACGCGGCCTCGGGGTCGCCCGTCGGGTTGCCCGGGATCGACGAGCCGATGAACGCGATGTTGCCGCGGCCGCCGGACAGCAGCTCGTGGAGCGACGTCGCGCCGTGGAGCGGCCCGAAGCCCAGGTGGGCGCCCGCGATCGCGAGCAGCACGAGGCCGCCGGCCAGCGCGAGGGCAAGGGCGACGAGACGCACCGGGGTGACGGCGGCGAGCGCTCGGGGACGCATCGGCGCGCACGCTAGCAGAGCGCCGGGGCGCCCGCCCGGGTCCGGCGCGCCCACCGCCCCACGTATCATCCGTGCATGCTCCTCGCCGTCGACATCGGGAACACGAACGTCACGCTCGGGATCGTGGAGGACGGCGTCATCGAGGGCGTCCGCCGCGCGGGCACGAACCGCGCGACGACCACCGACGAGCTCGAGGTCCTGCTGCGGGACCTGCTGGCGCTGGACGAGCACGCGCTCCACGGCATCACGTCGATCGCGATCGCGTCCGTCGTGCCGTCGATGACGGCGCTCGTCGAGGAGGTCGCGGGCCGCCTCGGCATCGCCGCCATCGTCGCGACGGCCGGGACCGTCCCGATCGCGATCCGGATCGACCGGCCCGACCTCGTCGGCGGCGACCGGATCGTCAACGCGCTCGCCGCGGTGCGGCTGCACGGCTCGCCGGCGATCGTGTGCGACGTCGGGACCGCGACCACGCTCGACTGCGTGGGCCCCGACGGCGCGTTCGTCGGCGGCGCCATCGCGCCGGGGCTGGAGCTCGGGCTCGAGGCGCTCGCGGCCCGCACCGCGAAGCTGCCGCGCGTGGAGCTGCGGACGCCGGACCGGGTCATCGGCCGGGACACCGTGAGCGCGATCCAGAGCGGCACGGTGTTCGGCTACCAGGCGCTGGTCAGCGGGCTCCTCGCCCGCGCCCGGGCGGAGCTCGCCGAGTCGTCGGGGATCGCGCCCGCGGCCGTCCACACGATCCTGACCGGCGGCCTCTCGGCGGCCCCGTGGGCGCGCGACGTGGACGGCGTGGACGTCATCGACCCCGACCTCACGCTCAAGGGCCTCGCGATCCTCGCGGCGGAGGTCGCGGGCGGCGCGCCGTACCGCGACGCGCCCGCCGAGGACGCGCCCGCC
>JAICUV010000198.1 GCA_025935655.1 Chloroflexota bacterium
ACCTTTCCCCCGGGGTCGGCGTACGATCCGACGATGCTGCATCCCGCTGCCGTGTCGACCGCCATCCTGCTCCTCGGCCGCCTCCTCGTGACCGGTGGGCTGGTGGCCCTCGCGGCCCTCGTGCTGCGTCGCCGCTGACCGACACCACCCGGGGATCCCGCGATGACCGAACCGCTCCCGCTCGACGACCTCCTCCCGCGCCTGCGCGCCCGCGCGGCAGACCCCGAACGCCGGACATCCTCCCGCCCCAGCGAGCTGATGGCCGGCGTCCGCACGCTGGACCTGGGCGGGCTCCTCACGATGGGCCGCTCCCTCGCCGACCAGCTGCGCGGCGTCGTCGCGGCGAACCAGCAGGGCCGGGTCGACCCCGCGGCGAGCGAGGCCGCGCTGGGGATCGAGCGCGCGATGACGACCGCCGCCCCGAGCATCCTGCCCGGACCCGCCGACGACGCCTGGATCGCCACGGTCGAGGGGCGGCTGGGGGTGTCGCTGCCGACCGCGCTCCGGCGCGTGTACGCGGAGGTCGCGGATGACGGGTTCGGTCCGGGTGAGGGCCTCCTGCCGCTCTCGCAGGTCGCGACGCAGTACGAGGAGCTGCGCGCCCCGGGGATGATGCCGCGCGGCCGGTCGTGGCCCGAGGGGCTCCTGCCGCTCGTGTCGATGGACCCAGGCTGGGACTGCGTCGAGGCGGCCACCGGCCGGGTCGTCGCCTACGACCCGGAGGACCTCGACGAGCGGGTGAGCGACCGACGATGGGCCGCCGCCTTCCGCGAGCTCCACCCCACCGTCGAGGCCTGGCTGACGGACTGGGTCGGCTCGAAGACCCAGGCGGAGGTCATGGCGGCACAGCGCGCCAGCATGCAGGCGAACGCCGCGTACATCCACATCCGCAACATCCAGGCGAGCACGCCCGAGCAGCGTGCGCGGCTCGGCCTCACGGACGGGTGGGAGGCGGACATGGCGGCCCGCATGGGTGCGTCGTGGCCGCCGCCCGACGAGGAGGCCTAGCGCCATCGGGGCATCGGACGCGGCGGCCCCCCGGGTACCATCGCCGCCATGCGCCTGATTCCGTGGGAGGAGGAGCGACTCGCGGTCTTCGCGGCCGCGGAGCTCGCGCGCCGGCACCGTGCCGCGGGGCTGCGCCTGAACCATCCCGAGGCCGTGGCGCTGATCGCCGACGCGATGCTGCAGGCCGCGCGGGCAGGCGGCTCGTATGCGGACGTGGAGGCGGCCGGGCGGGCCGCGGTCGAGCCCGGCGATGTCATGGACGGCGTGCGGGAGCTCGTCGACGACGTGCGCGTCGAGGTCCTGCTGGGCGACGGTGCGCGTGTCGTGGCGCTCAGGGATCCGCTCGGACGAGGCGGGCCGCCGGACCCGCTCGGCCCGGGGGCCCTGGTCATCGCGGACGCCGCCGACGTGGTCGTCAACGATGGCCGCGAGGCGATCGAGCTCGCGGTGACCAGCGAGAGCCGGCGCCGGATCCGGGTCTCCTCGCACTATCCCTTCGAGCGCGTGAACCCGCGCCTCGTCTTCGACCGCGAGGCCGCTCGCGGCTTCCGGCTGGACCTGCCCGCCGGTGGATACGCGGGCTGGGAGCCCGGCGAGACGAAGACCGTGCGCCTGGTCAGGTACGCCGGCACGCCCGACGCCTCGGACGGGCGCGCGCGGTGAGCCGCCTCACCGCCGAGGAATACCGGCTGCGCTATGGGGCGACGGCGGGCGACCGCGTCCGCCTCGGTGACACGGACCTGTGGGTGCGCGTCGGGGAGGACCGCACGGCGCGCGGCGACGAGCCGGTCTGGGGTTACGCGAAGAACCTGCGCTCGCGGATGGCCCAGTGGGACGGCGCGTCGGGGCCGTCGGAGCTCGACGTCGTGCTGACCGGCGCACTCGTCATCGACCCGGTCATCGGCGTCGTCAAGGCGGACATCGGGATCAAGGACGGACGGATCGCCGGGATCGGGCGGTCGGGGAGCCCGGCGATCAGCGACGGCATCGACCTCGTCATCGGGCCGCACACGAAGTCGTACATGGCGTACGGGCTCATCGCGACGCCGGGCGGCGTGGACTCGCACGTCCACACGATCACGCCCGAGCTCCTGGCGCCCGCGCTGTCGGGCGGCGTGACGACGTTCATCACGGCGGGGTTCGAGGAGCCGCCGTTCGCGATGGAGCGGGTCTTCGCGGGGATGGAGGCGTGGCCGATCAACATCGGCATGCAGGCGGGTGCGCGGGCGACCGACGAGGGGCATCTCGACGAGCTCGTGGCCGCGGGCGCGCTGGGGTTCAAGATCCACGAGGACAACGGCGCCTACCCGGAGCTCGTCGACTGGGTGCTGCGCTACGCGGACGCGCGCGACCTCTCGGTCTCGCTCCACACGGACGGCCTCCACGAGAGCGCCGAGCTCGAGGACACGGTCGCGGCGATCGCCGGGCGCACCGTGCACGCCTACCACGTGGAAGGAACGGGGGGCGGGCACGTCCCCGACCTGCTGGGCCTCGTCCGGGAGCCGTCGATCCTCTGCTCCTCGACCACGCCGACGCTCCCGTTCGGGGTCCACACCGCCGTCGAGCACGTGCCGATGACCGTGCTCAACCACGGCCTGTCGTGGGCGATCCCCGAGGACCTGGCCCTGGTCCGGGAGCGGGTGCTCGAGGCGCGGATGGCGGCCGAGGGCCCGCTCCACGAGCTGGGGGCGATCTCGATCATCAACTCCGACTCGCAGGGAATGGGCCGGATCGGCGAGACGCTGCGGCGGACGTTCCAGCTGGCGCACGTGATGAAGGCGTGGCGGCGGTCGGGCGCGGCGGACGGCGTCGCCGGGCTGCCCGACGATCCCGGGCTGCGGGACCCCGACGACCGCGACGACACGGCACGGGTGCTGCGCTACCTCGCGAAGGCGACGATCGAGCCCGCAATCACGCACGGGATCGCGGACCACGTGGGATCGCTCCAGCCGGGCCGCCTTGCGGACGTGGTGCTGTGGAAGCCCGGGTTCTTCGGCGTCAAGCCGGAGTGGGTGTTCAAGGGTGGGTTCCCGGCCTGGGGACCGCTCGGCGAGGGCAACGCCTCGGTCGAGCGCGCCGAGCCGACGCGGTATCGAGCGGACTGGGCGGGCGTCTCGACGGCGGCGGCGCGTGTGTCGGCGACGTTCGTGTCGGCTCGCCTCACCGCCGCCGAGGTCGCCGCGTTCCGCGACCGGACGGGGACGCGGCGGACCATCCTGCCCGCGTCGGGCATGCGCGGCCTGACGCGGTCCTCGCTCGTGCACAACCGTGCGACGGCGGCCGTGGACATCGACCTCGGCACGGGCGCGGTGTCGCTGGGCGGGGTGCCGCTCGCCGTCGAGCCGGTCGCGGAGGTGCCGCTCAGCCGGCGCTACCTGTTGCGCTGAACGCGGCTCCTACCAGAGGTCCCCGACCGTGTAGCCCTCCGGGAACGGGTCCGTCGGATCGACGACATAGGACGCGAACCCCGTGATCCAGGCAGTCCCCGTGATCGTGGGCACGACGGCGGTCCGCTCTCCGATCCGCGTCTCCTCCACCAGCCGCCCCGTGAACACCGTGCCCAGGATCCCCTCGTGGCGGAAGTCCTCGTCCAGCCCGAGCCGTCCCCTGGCATGGAGGACGGCCATCTTGGCGCACGTCCCCGTCCCGCACGGCGACCGGTCGATGACCCCGGTCCACGTCGACGGGCGCGACCAGTCCAGCTCGCCGGTCGAGACCGTGACCACGTTGCGCCACGAGTTCCCCGGGTCGTGCGCCGGCCCGGAGAGCTGCCCGATGGTGATCCCGGCGAAGCCGGGCTGCTCCGGGTGGACGACCGGCAGCTGCTCGGCCGCGGCCGCCTTGATCATCTCGGTGACCCGGGTGATGTCGCGGCCCTCGTCGGGGACCAGGCGGAACCCGAGCGCCTCGGCGTCGGCGATGACGTAGAACATGCCGCCGTACGCCACGTCCACGACGATCGTCCCGAGCTGCGGCACCTCGATCGGCGTGTCCAGGTGCGTCGCGAACGCCGGCACGTTGCGGAACGTGACGCCGGTGACCTTGCCGCCCTCGCAGGTGGCCCGGATGCGGATCAGCCCCGCCGGCGCCTCCAGCACGATCTCGGTCACGGGCTCGGTCATCGGGAGGATCCCGGTCTCGAGCAGCGTCGTCGCGACGCAGATCGTGTTGGTGCCCGACATCCCGGGGTACTCGACCTGCTCCATGATCACGTACCCGGCGTCCGCGTCCGGGTGGGTGGGGGGCAGGATCACGTTCGCGCACAGGGCCGGGTACCCCCGCGGCTCTCGGAGCATGACGCGTCGCAGCTCGTCACCGTGCTCGGCGAGGTGGCGCATCTTCTCGAACATCGTGGCGCCGGGGACGTCGAGCACGCCCCCGACGATGACGCGCCCCGGCTCCCCCGCCGCGTGGGCATCGACCGCCTGGAGCATCCGCGCGAGCCGCATCGAGCACCACCCTCCGTCCCCCGGCGATCCGCGCCGGGATGTCAGCCCTTCCGGGCGTCCGCCACCTGGCGCTCCATGTCCCGCTTCGCGTCCCGCTCCGCGATCTCGCGGCGCCGGTCCCACGTCTGCTTGCCGCGCGCCAGGCCGAGGCTCAGCTTTGCCTTGCCGGCGTCGTTGATGTAGATCGCCAGCGGCACCAGCGTCAGGCCCTTGGCCTTCGTCTTGCCCAGCAGCTCGTCGATCTCGTGACGGTGGAGGAGCAGCTTGCGGGCGCGCTTGGGCTCGTGGTTGAAGCGGACGTCCGCGGACTCCCACGGCGCGATGTGGAGCCCGATGATCCAGGCCTCGTCGCGCTCGATCCGCGCATACGCATCGGCCAGGCTCACCTTGTGGGCCCGGACGCTCTTGATCTCGGTGCCGCGCAGCACGATGCCGGCCTCGAAGGTGTCCTCGATGCTGTACTCGTGGTGGGCCCGTCGGTTCTGGGCGATGGTCTCGCCCATGGAGTGCTCCTCTCGTGGGGGTCCTGCGGCGGTGGGTGGGCCGCGCGGGACCGAGTGTGCCAGACGCACGAACGCCGGCCCATCGCTGGACCGGCGTTCGAATGCTACCGACCACCCGGCCGGGACCGACTCTAGAGGCCGGACTCCGCCGAGGTGGTGCAGCAACAACTACTGTCGATCACTGCACATCACCTCCTTTCGTTCGTTGACGACCTTACCCGCTCCTGGCGGCGAGGGTCAAGCGTGGATTTCTGAACGAACGTTGCACGCGGGTTGCCGATCGTCAGGGCATGCCGGTCGTCTGCGCGCCGAGCACCTTCAGGGCGGCGTCGAGCGCGGGATCATCGCCGGGCGCCGCGCCCGCCTGGTCCACGACCACGTCGGGCGTGATGCCGACCTTGTGGACCCACGTCTTGTCCGGCGTCAGCCACTTCGCGATCGTCAGGCGGAACCCGCCGCTGTCGTCCTCGAGCTGCGTCCACTGCTGGACCGTGCCCTTGCCGAACGTCCTCCACCCGACGAGCGTGGCCCGCCCGCGGTCGTGGAGTGCCCCGGCGACGATCTCGGACGCCGACGCGGACCCGCCGTCCACGAGCAGCACGACCCGGATGGACGGGTCGGTCGCGACGCCGCCCGGCTCGGCGACCGTCTCCACGAGCGTGCCGTCTGCGTCCTCCTGCCAGAAGATCGTCCCGTCCGCCAGGAACTGGCTCGCGATCTCGCGGGCCGCCGTCACGTATCCCCCGGGGTTGCCGCGGAGGTCCACGACGAGCGCCCGCTGGCCGGCGTCCACGTCAGCCTTGAGCGCCGCGTCGAACTGCTGCGCCGCGTGATCCGAGAACCCGGAGAGCCGGATGTAGCCCACGGCGCCGTCGGCGAGGCTGCGGGTCTCGACCTCGGGGGTCACGATGACGGCGCGCACGATCTCGACGTCGAACGGCGCCTCGGCGCCGCGCCGGATGGTCAGCGTCACGGCCGTGTCCTTGGGGCCGCGGACCCTGCTCCGTGCGGCGTCCACCGTGAGGCCATCGAGCGACGTCCCGTCGATGCGGTCGATGACGTCGCCCGGGAGGAGGCCGGCCTCGTCGGCCGGCGATCCCGGGATCGGGGCCACGATCGCGAGGCGGCAGTCGGGCCCCAGGGTGTCGCAGGTGGAGGTGGCGCCCGTCGCGTCCACGGTGCCGATCGTGGCCCCGATGCCCTCGAACTCGCCGGAGATCGAACGCAGGCTGTCCTTGAACTCCTGGCTCGTGAGGTACTGCGAGTACGGGTCGTCCAGCGCGCCGATCATCCCCTTGATCGCGCCCTCGATCAGCGCCTTGCGATCGACGTCGCCGCCCGCATAGCGCTCGGTGACCGCGCGGTACGCGTCCCAGAACGGCTGGAAGGCCTCGGCCTCGCCGGACGGGGTGCCCGGGGTCAGCGCCGACTGGCGGCCCAGCGTCCAGCCCGAGACGAACAGCGCCGACCCGGCGAGCACGGCCACGATCGCGAGCGCGGCCACGAGCACCGACGGCCGCCGGCTCCCGGCCGCG
>JAICUV010000099.1 GCA_025935655.1 Chloroflexota bacterium
CGAGGGGGAGGCTGGCGGAGAGGGCGGGATTTGAACCCGCGATGGGTTGCCCCATACCGCATTTCCAGTGCGGCGCCCTAGGCCACTAGGCGACCTCTCCGCCAGAAACGATACGGCCCGGCGCCAAATCGCGCCGGGCCAAGTTGCCAGTGGAGTGGCGGAGAGGGTGGGATTCGAACCCACGCTGCTTTCGCAGACCGCTTTTCGAGAGCGGCACCATCAACCACTCGGACACCTCTCCGCGGGAGAGGATAGCAAAGGGCGATCAGGCGCCGGTTGGGACCGCCTCCAGCGCGTCGACGAGCTCCTCCGCCTCCTCGCGCCGGATGCCCGACACGACCTGGAGCCGCCGTCCGAGCGCCGGGTGCTGGGCCAGCTGGACCACCGTGCCGGCCGCGCCGTCGACCGGGTTGGGGACCGCGAACACGAGCGCCGCGACGTCCGACTCGAGAAGCGCCCCGACGCACATCGGGCACGGCTCGTGGGTGGTGAAGATCGTCACGTCCGTGAGGTGCGTGGTGCCGAGCTTGCGCGACGCCTCGCGCAGCGCCCCGATCACGGCGTGCGCCGTGGGGTCGTTCGCCTCCGCCACGCGGTTGGAGCCGCGGGCGACCATCGCCTCGTTCATGACCGCGATCGCCCCGACCGCGGGCGCGCCCCGCTCCGCCGCCTGCCGCGCCTCCGCGAGGGCCTCGCCCATGAACAGCTCGTAGTTCATGCGCGGATCATAACGACCGGCGACGGCGGTAGGATTGCCCTGAGACCCGTGCCCCGTTCCCGGCACGCCTCGCGCTCGTCCCGGCGCGTCGTCCTGCATACACCCTCGATCCAGCACCGGCCAGCGGCCGGCGACCACCAGCGGAGCCCCCATGGCTGCACCTCGACGTATCGGAATCCTCACCGGCGGGGGCGACGTCCCCGGCCTCAACTCGGTCATCAAGAGCGTCGTCTACCGGGCGACGGACCTCGGCTACGAGGTCATCGGGATCCGCCGCGGCTGGGAGGGCCTGACCCACCAGCGACGCGGCAGCGATCTCGACCCGGAGTACGTGCGGATCCTCGACCGGATCAACACCCGGACCATCGATCGCACGGGCGGCACCGTCCTCCACAGCTCGCGCACCAACCCGCGCAAGATGAAGACGGCTGCCCTGCCCCCGTGGCTGGACCCGAGGTCGATCGCCGACAAGCAGACCTCCGAGGGCGTCTACGACCTGACCGACCACGTCCTCGACACCATCGAGCACCTGGGGCTGACGAACCTGGTCACGATCGGCGGCGACGACACGCTCTCGTTCAGCTCCGTGCTCTACGAGCGCGGCCTGCCCCTCGTCGCGATCCCCAAGACGATGGACAACGACGTCAACGGGACCGAGTACTGCATCGGGTTCTCGTCCGCCATCACGCGGGCCAAGGAGGTCCTCAACCGCCAGCGCACGACGCTCGGCTCGCACGAGCGCATCGGCGTGTTCCGGATCTTCGGCCGCGATGCCGGGTTCACGGCCCTGTACACGGCGTACGTCACGTCCACGCGCTGCGTGATCCCCGAGTTCCCCTACGACATCGACGCCCTGGCGGAGATCCTCAAGGAGGACCACCGCAACAACCCCAGCCGGTATGCGATCGTCATCACCGCCGAGGGCGCCATCTGGCGCGGCGCGGAGATCGCCGAGGTCGGGGACGTGGACGCGTTCGGCCACCGCCACAAGATGAATGTCGGCGAGGTCCTGGCCACGGAGCTCAAGGACAAGACCGGCATCGAGGCCGTCGCGTCCGACCTGACGTACGACCTCCGCTCGGGCGAGCCGGACATGCTCGACTCCATGGTGGCGACGACGTTCGCCAACGTGGCCATGGACCTCATCCGCGACGGCATCGGCGGGCGCATGGCGGCGATCCGCGATGGCAAGTACGGCCACGTGTCGCTCGCGGAGACGGGCAAGCCCCCGCGGCGTGTCCAGCTCGACGCCTACGACACGGACCGCTTCCGCCCCAAGTACTCGGATCGCGAGGGCGACCCGCTGCTGCTCACCCCGTCGCTGGGGCCCGCGCCCGACTGACGGGCGGCGCCCTGCCCTACCCGTCCAGGCCGGACAGCGCGCGGATCGCGCGCGCGAGGTTCGACATGTCCTCGTCGCCCTTGCCGCGGGCCACGAGCCCGGCCTCGAGCTGGGCCGCGAGCCCGGCGACCGGCAGCGTCGCACCGAGCGCACGCGCCATCTCGAGCGCGATCGCGAGATCCTTGAGGTGGAGCGACGTCCTGAAGCCCAGCGGGTACTCGTTGTCGATCATCCGCCCGCTGCGGTTCTCGAGGACCCAGCTCTTCGCCGCGCCGCCCCCGAGCGCGCCGGCGACGGCTGCTGGGTCCAGGCCGGCCTTGAGCGCGAGCACCACGCCCTCGGCGACGCCGAGGTAGGCGCCCGCGAGCACGACCTGGTTGATCGCCTTGACCGCCTGCCCGGAGCCGGCGGGGCCGAAGTGCGTGATCGTCCTCCCCATCGCCTCGAGGACCGGGCGGGCCCGCTCGACGTCCGCGGCCTCGCCGCCGACGAAGATCGTCAGCGTCGCGTGCACGGCGCCCTCGGAGCCGCCGGACACCGGCGCGTCCACGAACCCGACATTGCGCTCGCGGAGCGCCTGCGCGAAGCGGGCGGTGGCGGCGGGCGCGATCGTCGAGCAGTCGATGACGAGCCCACCGGCCGCGAGCCCGGCGGCCACCCCGTCCTCGCCGAGCAGGACCGCCTCCACGTCGGGCGTGTCGGACACGCAGATGACCACGACGTCCGAGGCGGCCGCGACGGCCGCGGGTGTCGCCGCCTCCACCGCGCCGAGCTCGAGCAGCGCTCCTGCGCGACCCGGCGTGCGGTTCCAGACCGTGAGCTCGAAGCCGGCCCGGCGGAGGTTGGCCGCCATCGCCGCCCCCATGGTCCCCAGTCCGATGAACCCGATGCGCTCCACGTCAGCCCTCCTGCACCCGCCGAGCGTATCGCGGCCGCGTACCATCACGGACCATGGACTGGCTCGGTGTCGATCTCCGCCGCATGGGCACGACCCTGCTCGTGTTCGGCGTCATCGGGATGGTGGTGGCGGGGATCGTCGCGGCCGGCCTGATCGGCGGCGCGATCGCGGCACGCAACCTCGACGAGCGGCTGGCCGCCGAGCGGGTGCGCCTCGTCAAGACGCTCGACCTCGTGGACGACGCGATGGCCCAGACGGCCACCACGATCGAGAACGCGGGCGCGACGCTCGACACCACGAGCGGGACGCTCGCGTCGGCATCCGGCGTGCTCGCCCAGGTCGCGGCGACCTCCGACGACCTCAGCGGCTCGCTCGACTTCTCCATCCTCGGCAGCCAGCCGCTGGCGGGCGCGGCCGCGAAGTTCGGCGACCTCGCGGCCCAGGTCCGCGGCTTCCAGGCCAAGGCGGAGGCGCTGTCCGACAACCTCTCGGTCAACGCCACCGACACCACCGCCCTCGCGACCGAGGTCGACGGGCTCCGGACGGAGCTCGCGGCGCTGACCGAGCGGGTGGACACGTTCGAGGCGACGGGCGAGCTCGTGGGGCTGCTGGTGGGCGGGATCCTGCTCGTCGGGCTGCTGGTCGCATGGCTCGCCGTGGCGGGCGCCGGGTGCGCCTGGCTGGGACTCCGCCTGCGGCGGCTCGGGTCGCCGGTGGCGGCACCGCTCGCCGGTCCCTGACGCGGGGGCAGACGCCGGGACTGCGGGGTCTGGCGCACGCGCCGGGGACGGGAGGTCAGGCGCCGGGCGGCGCGAGGTCCGCTGCCGTCACCGGTCGGCCCTCGAGCGCGGGCACGAGCACGCGGTCCACGAACCGCGGCGTCGCGTGCCCGTCGGTCACGTCGAAGCTGGCGGCCGCGAAGGCCCGCACCCGCTCCAGGTCGTGGTCTCCGACGCGGATCGCCTCGGCGAGCGCCTCGGTGGTGTCGAAGATCGGGCCCGGGGCGTCGGCGCGGAAGTCGAAGTAGAAGCCGCGCTCGAGGTCGTACGCGTCCTCGTCCGGCGCGAGGAACAGGATCGGCCTGCCGAGCAGCGCGAACTCGTAGATCACGCTGGAGTAGTCGGACACGAGGACGTCCGAGACCAGCATCAGCTCGTTGACGTCCGGCTCGGCCGAGGCGTCGATCGCGAACGTCTCCAGCCCCGGGGGGATGCGCAGGCCCCGGCGCACGAACGGATGGAGCTTGAGCAGGACGACCCACCCGTGGCCGAGCACGCGGCGCATCGCGTCCAGGTCCATGAGGTCGGCGTGCCGGGCGTGGCCGATCGACGTCCCGCGGAACGTCGGCGCGTAGAGGACGACCTTGCGGCCCGCGATCGCGGGATAGCGCGCCCGGACGGCGGCCTCGGCCTCGGCACGGAGGGCCGGGTTCGCGAGCAGGTCCGTGCGCGGGATCCCGATCGCGGAGGTGAAGATGGCCGGCGAGGCGTTGAACGCCTCGGCATAGAACCGCGCGACCGACATCGAGGACACGAGCGCGAGGTCGTAGTTGGAGTGGATCGGGACCTTCTCGACGAGGTCCGCGTCCGCGCCGAAGCCCTTGTCGATGACGCTGTAGCCGAACTTCTTGAACGCCCCCGCCGCGTGCCACACCTGGACCCGCATCGTCCCGGCCCGAGGCCTGATCACGTACATCGGGAAGAAGTAGTCGTCCACCACGAACACGCGCGCGGTGGCGAGGTGGTACCCGGCGCGGAACGTGGACGAGAGGAGGTCCAGCGGCGAGCGGCGCCTGCCCGGCGTGAGGACCGTGAACGGGATCGGCGGATCGCGCCGTTCGAGCTCCGCACGCACCCAGGCGAGGTTGCCGGTCAGCCCGGCCGTGTGCGAGGTGGCGAGGACGACGGATCGGCGGACCGGCCGGAGCCGGCCGACGGCGAACCCCAGCCTCGTGACGAGCGTGCGCAGCAGTCGGAGGGGCCGGCTCATCCGACGCGGGTGCGATCCATCGCGTCCGATCATAGCGGGCTACTCTGTGGCGGGATCCCACAGGCACCGATGGAGCACGTCCGGCAGATGCAGATCCACGCGCTCGTCCTCGCGGGCGGCGACGGCAACCGTTTCGGGGGCGAGCTGCCCAAGCAGTTCGTGCGGCTCGCCGGCGACGCGATCCTGCTGCGGACCCTGCGCCGGCTGGCATCGGTGCGCATGGACCGGATCGTCGTCGTGGCGCACCCGCGCTGGCTGGACGAGACGCGCGCGCTCGTGGCCGAGGCCGGGCTCGCCATCGAGGTGGCCGTCGTCGCGGGCGGCGCGACCCGCAACGAGAGCACCCGCAACGGGCTCATCGCGCTCGACGCCGCGGACGACGACGTGATCGTGGTCCACGACGCCGTTCGGCCGCTCGTGCCGGTCGAGGTGGTCCAGCGCTCGATCGAGCCCGTCGCCTCCGGTCGCGCCGACGCGACCGACACCGTCATCCCGTCCGCGGACACCCTCGTCATCGTGGAGGGCGAGGACGTCGTGGAGATCCCCGACCGCGGACGCTACCGCCGGGGCCAGACGCCGCAGGTGTTCCGCAAGGCGGTGCTGACGCACGCGTACGCCGAGGCGGAACGCGTTGGCGACCTGACCGCGACCGACGACTGCAGCCTCGTCCTGCGCTACGTGCCCGGGGCGCGTGTGATCGCCGTCGCCGGTGACGAGATCAACCTCAAGATCACGACCCCCATCGACCTCGTGATGGCGGACCGGATGCTCCAGCTGTCGGTCCTCGTGCCGACCCAGGAGCCGCGCCCGACCCGGTCGCTCGTCGGCGCGCGGATGCTGGTCGTGGGCGGGACCAACGGGATCGGGCGCGCGATCGCCGACCAGGCCGAGCAGCTCGGCGCGACCGCGGCCGTGGACGGGTCCTCGCTCGGGCTCGACGTGCGCGACTACGCGAACGTGGAAGCGCGGATCGCGGACGCCGCCCGGCGGCTCGGCGGCATCGACCACGTCGTGTGCACGGCGGGCGTCCTGCGGATCGGCCCGCTGGCCGCGACCGACCCGGCCGAGATCGCCGAGGTCATCGACGTCAACCTGACGGGCACGCTCAACGTCGCGCGGGCCGCGTACCCGTATCTCCGGGACGCGCGCGGTTCCCTCACGGTGTTCACCTCGAGCTCGTTCACCCGCGGGCGCCCGGACTACGTGCCCTACAGCGCGAGCAAGGCCGCGGTCGTCAACGTGGCCCAGGGCCTGTCCGACGAGTGGGCACCGGACGGGATCCGCGTCAATGCCGTGAGCCCCGAGCGGACCGACACGCCGATGCGTCGCCGCGCGTTTCCGGCCGAGGTGCGCGACGGGATGCTCCGCGCGGAGGACGTCGCCAAGGCCACGATCCGGGTCATCCGGTCCGACCTCACCGGCCAGGTCGTCGACGTCAAGCAGCACGACGTGGCCGTCGCGGCCGCGGCGGCCGAGGCGGCCGAGGCCGCCATCCCCGGAGCCGGCTCCTGAGCATCCTCGAGTACCGGCTGTCGAGCCTGCTGCTCCGCGCCCTGGGGGCGGTGTTCGGGCTCCTGCCGATCCGGCGCAACCGCGTCGTGCTGGCGACGGCCCGCCTCCCTGTCCTGGACGGCAACCTGCGGGCGATCCATGACGCGATCCGCCGCACCCGACCAGCCGCCGAGGTGGTGCTCCTCCTCGAGCCGTACGGGTACGGGCGGGCCGCGAAGCTGCGCTACCTCCTGCGGATGGTGCGGGGGACGTTCCACGTGCGGACCGCCGGCCTCGTGATCGTGGACAACGCGTGGCTGCCCGTCCACGTCACGCCCCACCGCGCCGGGACCACGGTCGTCCAGGTGTGGCACGCGACGGGCGCGCTCAAGCGGTTCGGCGTGGACACGGCCCTGCCGCCCGCCGAGCCGGAGCGCACGTTCCTGCACCGCTACTACGACTGGGTGGTCACCGCAGGCGAGGCCTCGCGGGCGCCGTGGGCGGCGGCGCTGCGGACGCCCATCGAGCGCGTCCTCCCCCTCGGGTCCGCGCGGACGGACGACCTCCTCGACCCGGGGCGGCTCGCCGCCGCCCGGGAGCGGGCCCTGGCCCTGTACCCGCAGCTCGCCGGTCGGCGGGTCGTCCTGTATGCGCCGACGTTCCGCGGCCGGGGCGTCGCGAAGACCGATGGCGGGGCGCTCGACCCTGCGCGGCTGCGAGCGCTCCTCCCGCCGACCGACGTCCTCGTCCTGAAGTCGCACCCCAACCTGGATCCCCGGCTGGTGCCCACGGCCGGCTACGACGTCGTGGCCGACCCGTCCGACGACATGAACGACCTGCTCGCCCTGGCCGACGTCCTGGTCACGGACTACTCGTCCTCCGTGTTCGAGTTCGTGCTCCTGCGCCGGCCGGTCGTGCTGCTGGTGCCTGACCTCGAGGAGTACGAGCGGGACCCGGGGCTGTACCTGGACCTGCGGACGGACCTCGTGGGCACGCTGGTGCGCGACACCGACGCCGCCGCCGAGGCGATCACCGCCGCCCGCGTCGACGAGGCGGCCTACGACGCGTTCATCGCCCGCCATCTCGGCGGCTGCGACGGGCACGCGGCCGAGCGGATCGTCGCGCGCTTCGTCCCCTGACCCTCAGCCGGCCTGCGGGCCGGACGAATCGACCCGGCCCGCCACGCGGCCCACGAGCCGCCGTTGCAGGCGGCGGAGGCTGGAGCGCCGGACCGCCTTGCGCAGGCCGAACCTGGCGCGCCGCACCCGGGCACCGAGGGGGGCGTGCGCGCGGGAGGACGGATCGCGGCGGATGACCGGGTGCCACGCGGTCGCGGCGACCCGGGCCTCCCACGCCTCTGGGGCGCCGTCGTGGAGGAACGCGTGGTCGACGCCGTGCCTGGCCAGGTACGCCTGGAAGGTCGCCCAGCGAGCGCCGTGGCCCTCGTTGAGCGCGGTCCAGTCGGCGGCGGCATGGAGGTCCGCGGCGTCGGTCTCCGGGCCGACCTCATGGATCGTGCGGTGCGGGATGTCGAAGTAGCGGGCGAGCTCGAGGGTCCGCGAGTCGTGGGCCACGACGACCCCGGGCGTGCCGGCGAGCAGCGCGGCGATCGTCCCGTGGATCCGCGTCCCGAACGAGAAGTCCCGGGTCCGGAGGTCCGCGATCCACGAGTGCGGGTCGAGGAAGAACACGGTCCGGTCCTCGCGGATGAGCGGGTGGCCGAGGTGGACCGGGTTGTCGACGGTCTTCCACGCGTCGGGGTGGGTGCCGCCCCACAGGAGCAGTTCCAGCGTCTCGAGGTCCTGGGCGACGTAGACGAGGTTCGGGTACGCCTCGGCGTGGCGGGTGACGATCGGACCCAGCGCCTTCACGTAGGGCGAGACGGTGAGCGCGATCCGCGCCTCGCTGGTGAGCTCCGGGACCTTGCGCTCGACGCGGAGATCCGGGCCCCACGCGAACATCGACGGGCAGCCGATGATCTCGACGTCGGCGAAGCCGAGGCTGCGCAGGTAGTCGGCGGTCAGCTCCCCGCGAACCCCGATCGACGGCCCGTGGTCCAGGACGGCACCGACGAAGGACCGCACCGACCGCTCGATGGGGCCCAGCCGCGACCAGTCGTAGTCCAGCGTGGCCTGAGCCCCGACCCCCAGGACGACGACCGGGATCCGGAGCCGCGAGATGAGCTCGGTCATCGAGTCGAGGTGCTTGACGAACGTCGGCCGGAAGGCGTTTGCGAGCGGGATGACGTAGCGGTCGAACTCGTCGTTGATCCGGTCCGCGGCGCGCTTCGATGTCCTGAACCGGTCCGCGACGACCGTCGTGCCGGGCGCCGACAGGAGCTTGTGCGCCGCGTCGAGGAACACCAGGTTGCCGACGTTGTTGCCGATGAGGTTCTGCTCGAGCACCTGCTCGGCGGGTCGCACCTCGAACGGGTCCTTCGGCGCGCGGAGGAGGATCCGGGTCACGCGACTCCTGGGTGCTGGTTGGGACGACGCGGCTAGCGTAGCGCGCCGCCGCGGGACGGTCGGGTACGGCACACTTGGGCGATGACCACGAAGATCATCCTCGACGTCGATACCGGCACCGACGACGCGGTCGCGCTCATGACCGCGGCCCTCTCCCCCGACATCGAGCTCGTCGGGGCGACGGTGGTGAACGGCAACACCGTGCTCGACTCGTGCGTGGAGAACACGCTCCGGGTGTTCGAGTGGATCGGCATGCCCGGGGTGCCCGTGTTCCGGGGCATGTCGCGGCCGATCGCCCGGTTCCAGGCGGTGCACAACCCGGCGACCCGGATCCACGGCGACAAGCTCGACCTCCCGGAGGCGACGATCAAGGCGCAGCCGCAGCACGCGGTCGACTGGCTCATCGACACCTACCTCGCGTCCGACGGCGACATCACGCTGGTCCCGGTGGGCCCCCTGTCCAACATCGCGGCCGCGATCCAGAAGGAGCCGCGGATCGTCGAGCGGATCCCGGAGATCGTCATCATGGGCGGCGCGCACGACCACGGGAACGCCACGGCCTCGGCGGAGTTCAACATCTGGCTCGACCCCGAGGCCGCGCGGATCGTGGTGAACTGTGGCCGCCCGATCCGGATGGTTCCGCTCGATGCGACCCATCGGGCGCTGGTGTCGCTGGAGGATGCGACGCGGCTGCGGGCCCTCGGGACGCCGGCCGGCGAGGCGGCCTACCGGTTCATCAGCAAGCGCATCGAGGGCTACGACGCCACCCAGCCGATGCAGCGGATGGGCGCCGCGCCCGTGCACGACGCGCTCGCCGTGTGCGCGATCATCGACCCCTCCGTGATCACGACCCGGTTCGCCCACGTGGACGTCGAGACCTCCGGGGAGCTCACCACGGGCCGCACGGTCTGCGACTTCCGGTTCAGCGGACGGACGCCGGCCGAGGCGAACTTCGCCTACCAGCCACCCAACGTGGAGTTCGCGCTGGACGCGGACGAGCCCAAGTTCGTGGCGATGCTCACCGACATCCTGGGCCGGACCGCCGGGTAGGGGCCGGACCGCGGACGCCCGGCCTGACCGCCGCTAGCCGGCGCCCGATCTAGACGAACGCCCGGAACAGCACCCACAGCGCGCCCGCGGCCACGAGGACGAGCGCGACGCCCGCGAGGATCGCGCGGCCACGGCGACGCGACAGCGCGGCCGCTCCCGCCAGCCCGAGCGCGGCGAGCGCGACCAGCGCCAGCAGCCCGATGTTGAGGATCGTCACCGCGCTGCCGGTGACGACCAGCACGACCGCGGTCAGCACGACGGTCGCGATGCCCACGACCGCGAGCGCCCGTCGGCCGCCCGGTGCCAGCGCCGGGACCGAGCCCTCGTCCCCCGCGCCGACCAGCGCGCACAGCCCGATGCCGGATGGGACGGCGAGGACGGCCGCGAGCGCCAGCGCCACCCGCCCGAAGACCTCGCCGAACACGGCGCGCAGCCAGCCGTCCACCTCGGGCGCGTCGGTGCGCAGGAGGGTGAACACGCCCAGCCCGGCGAGCACGGCTGCCGCGACGAGCAGCATCGTGAGGGTCGTGCGCGAGGCGATGAGGACGGCCTTTGGGCTCACTGGGGGCGCTCGTGCGGTGGTGGGCGGCGTGAGTGTCGGGCGCACCGCGAACGCGGTCAACCACTACGGAGGTCCTGGTCTGCCGCGGGGTCAGGCCGCCCGGACCTCGAGCAGCTCGATCTCCGCGGTGCGTGGCGGCGTGGACACGTCGCCGCACGACGGGCAGACCGCGATCGACGTGCCCACCATGTCGTCGTGGCCGAGGGCGCCGCTGAACCCGCACGGGCAGTCCAGCCGGATCTCGAACGGCTCCGCCTCGAGCGCCGCGCCGGCCAGCGGCCCGTCCGCCGCCAGCATCTCGAACGCCTGGCGCAGGACGTCCTCCGGGATCGTGGTCGCGTAGCGGACCCGGACGACACCGACGGGCGCACCGCCGGACCTGGCGGACGCCACCTCGACGAGGTCCGCGACGAGCGCCACCTCATGCACGGGCGTGTGCCTCGACGATCGCGGCGACGGCGTCCGCGGCACGGGGGACGGCCGCTGCGACGGTCGCCGAGAGCCCGTCCCCGAGCTCCATCGACGCGGCACCGACACACACGGTGAACACGGGCGGGGCGGCACCGAACAGCTCGCGGGCGAGGGAGGCGAGGCGCGCGGGCTCGACGTGATGCGACCAGGCCGCGGCGTCGCGTGCGGCCGGATCGACTCGGGCCACCGCGAGCTCGCCGGGCGCCGGTCCGGTGCCCGCGTCCACGAGGACCACGAGCGATGCCCCGGCGATGTCGGGCGCGAGCTCGGGCGCCAGCTGATGCCGTGTCCGCAGGTCGGCGCCGGCGAGCCGGGGGTCGGAGGCCAGCCGTTCCACGACCGCCGGGCCGGCCCCGTCGTCGCCACACAGCGGGTTGCCGTAGCCGACCACGAGCACGCGGCCGAC
>JAICUV010000064.1 GCA_025935655.1 Chloroflexota bacterium
GACGGGTCCGCGTCCAGCCGCTCGCCCTCGGCGATGAGCTGGCGGGTGCGCAGGATGAGCTCGTCACGGGTCACCCGGCCAGTCTAGGGCAGGCGTCCCGTCGGGCCGGGTAGGCTGGCCGGGATGGCACGCCTCGAACCGCACGACGTCCTGTTCTTCGCCTCGCCCGGGGAGCTGCGGGCATGGCTGGACGAGCACCACGCCACGGCACCGGAGCTGTGGGCCGGCTTCCGCCCCAAGGAATCCGGGCTTCCGACGATCACGTGGCAGGAGCTCGTGGACGAGGTCCTGTGCTACGGCTGGATCGACAGCGTCCGGATGCCCGTCGAGGGCGGCGCCGCGATCCGCCTGACGCCCCGCCGCAGGGGCTCGATATGGAGCGCCCGCAACGTCGGCCGCGTGGAGGCGCTGCGCGCGGAGGGCCGGATGCGCCAGGCCGGCGAGGCCGCATTCGCGCAGCGCCGCGAGGATCGGACCGCGGTCTACTCCTTCGAGCGGCAGGCCGCGTTCGACGCGGAGACCGAGGCCGCGCTCCGGGCGCACGACGGGGCGTGGGCGTTCTGGGAGGCCCAGCCGAAGGGCTACCGGCGGACCGCGACCCACTGGATCATGGACGCGAAGCGGCCCGAGACCCGCGAGCGCCGGCTCGCGACCCTCGTCGATGCGTGCACGCGCGGCGAGCGCGTGCCCCAGCTCACCGGGCAGCCGGCGCCGAAGCCCGAGCCCGCCTGACGCCCGGGCGCCCAGACGCCCCGGCCGACCGGGCCGACACCCGGGTCACCGGCCGACGATGAACCCCTCGCGGTCCGCCCTCGCCCGTCGCGTGAACGGACCGGGGTGCCCGTCCCCGATGGGCGCCCCGTCGAACCGGGTCACGGGCAGCACCCCGGCCACCGACGAGCACACGAACGCCTCGTCGGCCGAGGCCAGCGCGTCCGGGAGCAGCCACGCCTCGACCGGACGCAGCCCCACGCCCGTCGCCCAGCGCAGGAGCCAGGAGCGGGTGGTCCCGGGCAGGATCGCGCACCCCAGCGCCGGCGTCGCGAGCTCCGGGACGCCGTCCGCCGCGCGACGCACGAGGAACACGTTCGCGGTCGTGGACTCCGAGATGTGGCCGCTCGTCGTGAGGAACAGCGCGTCGTCGGCGCCGGCGCGGCGCGCCTCGAGCCGCGCGAACACGTAGTCCGCCCGGCTCGTCGTCTTGAGCGTCACGAGCGGGTTCGCCGGGTCACGGCGCACGGCCGAGGCCACGAGGTGCAGCCCGCCCTCGAGATGGGACGGCGGCGCGGGTACCACCGGCCAGGCCTGGATCGCGATCGTCGGCTCCAGGTGCACGTCCCGCGGCGGGAGCAGCCCGCGCGAGGACCAGGCGCCCCGCGAGACCGTGACCCGGATCGACGCGTCCGCGCCGGGGCCGTCGAGGCCCTCGGCCGCCAGCAGGTCCGCGATCCCGCGCTCCAGCCGCGCGCGGACGTCGGCCGGCAGGTCGATGTCGAGGCCGTCCGCCGACCGGCGCAGCCGCGCCTCGTGCTCCGCGAGCTCGGTCACCCGGCCGCCGCTGGCCCGCATCGTCTCGAAGATCCCGTCGCCCAGCTGGAACCCGCGATCGAACACCGCGATGTGCGGGGCGTCCGCGGGCAGCACCTCGCCGTTGACCCACACGAACCCCGGCATCGAGTCGCTCACCCGGGCACCTCGACCGCACCGATCGAGGACAGCGGGCCGCGCGCCTTGGCCACGGTCTCGTCCCATTCCTCCAGCGGGTCGCTGCGCCAGGTGATCCCGCCGCCCACGTGGAGCGTCAGCCGCTCGCCGTCCGCCACGAACGTCCGGATGAGGATCGACGATCCCATGCGGCCGTCGGGTCCGAGCCAGGCCATCGCCCCGCAGTAGGGTCCGCGCCGCACCGGCTCGAGCCCCTCCACGAGCTCCATGGCCCGGATCTTCGGCGCGCCGGTGATGGAGCCCCCCGGGAACGCGGCGGCCAGGAGGTCGAAGGCGTCGCTGTCCGGGCGGAGCCGGCCGGTGACCGTCGTGACGAGGTGCTGGACCGCCGCCGTCCGCTCGAGGCGCAGCAGCCGCGGGACACGCACGGAGCCCGGCTCGCAGACCCGCCCCAGGTCGTTGCGCAGGACGTCCACGATCATCACGTTCTCGGCCTGGTCCTTGGCGCTCGCGAGCAGCTCGCGGGCGAGCGCCCGATCCTGCTCGCGGGTGCGGCCGCGGGGACGGGTGCCCTTGATCGGATCCGTGGTCACGACGCCGGCCGCATCGACCGCCAGGAACGGCTCCGGGCTCGCGGACAGCAGGGCGCGTGGCGCGCCGGTCGCGGGCGACGGCCCGAGGTCCAGGTAGCCGGCGAACAGCGCGGGGTCGCCGGTGCGCAGCCGCCGGAATAGCGGCCAGGGGTCGCCCGAGAACGGCGCCTCGAGGCGGCGCGTCAGGTTCGCCTGGTAGAGCTCGCCGCGCTCGATGGCGTCCCGAACGGCGCCCACGCCGCGGACCCAGGCCGCACGGCTCGTGCCGGACACGAACGCGGGCGGTGCGTCCGGTGCGGCCGCCGGGATCCGCTCGTCGATGACATCGTCGTGCCGGGCGCGGACGCCGGGACGCGGCGCCGGCACGTCACCCCGCGCGAACGCGTCCACCCGATCCAGCACCGCCCGCACCCGCAGGCCCAGCGCGGACCGGTCGCCGTCCACCGCGCGCACGGCGAGCCACGCGGTCGACGACCGGCGGTCCCACGCGATCGTCCAGTCGTGCAGCGCGAGCCGCAGCACCGGCAGGTGCTGGTCCACCCGCGCGATGGACGGCAGCCGCTCGAACCGCCGGCCCAGGTCGTAGCCCAGGTAGCCCACGAGCCCGCCGGCGAACGGGGGCAGCCCCTCGACCGTCCCGCCGGCGACCCGCCCCAGGAGCGCGCGTGCCTCCGCGAACGGGTCCGGGCCCTCGGACGGCGCGTCCAGCACGGCCACGGGATCGGCGGTGAGGAAGCTCCAGCGACCCGTGCGGCCGGGCCGCGCGCTCTCGAGCAGGGCGAGCCCGGGCAGGTCGCGGAACGCCTCGGCCAGGTCCATGGGCGCCATGCCGGCGACGGCGGGGAGCTGCAGGAGGGCGACGAGGCCCCGCGAGGCGGGACGGGCGTCCGGGATCATCGACACCCGGCGATGATATGGGGGCCGCACCCAGACGGCGATACGCAGCGGAGGCACACCGTGCGTGCTCGAGAGCTCGGGCTGAAGATCGGCCTGCTCGCGCCGGGGGACCACGACGCGATCACGGACGTGCAGGGCGTCCAGGTCGGCCACACCACGCTCATCAGCGGCGAGGGGCCCCTGGTCGTCGGACGGGGCCCGGTCCGCACCGGGGTGACGATCGTCGTCCCGCACGAGGACGACCCCTGGACCGAGCCCGTCTTCGCCGGCTGCCACCGGCTGAACGGCAACGGCGAGCTCACGGGTCTCGAGTGGGTCCGCGAGTCAGGGATGCTCGGCGGGGTCATCGGGATCACCAACACGCACTCCGTGGGCGTCGTCCGCGACGCGCTCGTGGCGCACGCCGCCCGGGCCCACGCGCGCGACTCGGTGTTCTGGTCGCTGCCCGTCGTGGGCGAGACGTACGACGGCGCGCTCAACGACATCAACGGCTTCCACGTCAAGCAGCACCACGTCGACGAGGCGCTCGCGGCCGCCCGGTCCGGCCCCGTCCCCGAGGGGAACGTGGGCGGTGGCGTCGGCATGATCTGCCACGAGTTCAAGGGCGGGATCGGGACCGCGTCCCGGCGGACGGCCGACGCCGACGGTGGGTTCACGGTTGGCGCGCTCGTCCAGGCGAACTACGGGTCGCGAGAGCTGCTCCGGATCGACGGGGTGCCCGTGGGCCAGCACATCCCGACGAGCGAGATCGAGTCGCCGTGGGACGCGGAGGAGATGGCCAACGCCGGCGGCATCGACGCCGCCCCGTCGATGGGCTCGGCGCGGATGGGCCCCGGCGGCGGGTCGATCATCGTGATCCTCGCGACGGACGCCCCGCTCCTTCCCCACCAGTGCGAGCGGCTCGCGCAGCGTGCGAGCCTCGGCCTCGGGCGGATGGGGAGCATCGCGTCGCACGGCTCGGGCGACATCATCATCGCGTTCGCGACGGGCAACCGCGGCCTCGCGCGCTCCGCCACGGAGCGCGACCCGCGCGCGGCGGTCGAGGCCCGGATGCTCGTGGACAAGGCGATCTCGCCGCTGTTCCAGGCCGCGGTCGAGTCGGTCGAGGCCGCGGTGGTCGCCGCGCTGCTGGCTGCCGAGACGCTCACCGGCCGGGACGGGATCACCGCATACCGGCTGGAGCACGATCGCCTGCTCGACATCATGGCGCGCTACGGCCGCGGACCGCGCGCCCGCGCGAGCTGACGACGCATGCCCAGGGCGAAGCCGGCCGGCGCACGGCCCAGCGGAGCGGCGCCCACGATCCGCGCCGCGACCCACCACGACATCCCGGCCATCCGGGCCATCCTCGCCGCGCACGACAACGACGGCCCGATCGACGAGACCGGCGTCGACATCGTCGGGCCATACCTGCTCCATCTCCTGCACCGGCACCGTGCCCTGGTCACCGAGCGCGACGGGGAGGTCGTGGCGTTCGGGGCCGTCGTGGACACCGGCGCCGCCGCGATGCTGAGCGACCTGTTCGTGCGGCCGGACCTCCTGGGCCAGGGCCTCGGCCGCCCGCTCCTCGCCGCCCTGTTCGAGGGATCGGTCGCGCGGGCGACGTTCGCCTCCGCGGACCCGCGCGCCGTGCCGCTATACGTCCGGGCCGGGATGACGCCGCTGTGGACCAGCTTCTACGTCGAGGGGACCGCGGCGCGGCTGCCGCCGCTGGACCCCGGCCTCACCACGTGGGACGCGACGCCGGAGGAGCTCTCGCTGCTCGAGGAGGCGTGGACCGGCGCGTCGAGGCCGTCCGACCACGACTACTTCGCCCGCCAGCCGGCCGCGGACGCGTTCCTGGTGGAGGACGAGGATGGGCCCGCCGCCTTCGGCTACGGCCGCGCGAAGCAGGGCTCGGCGGCGCGACAGCTCGACCGGCTCCTCGTGCGGCCCGGCGCGGACCCGGTCGCCCCGATCATCGCCGGCCTCGCTCGCGCGGCCCGCAAGGGCATCGTCCGGGCATGCGTTCCCGGGCCGAACCCGGTCCTGCCGGTGTTGCTGGAGCACGGGTTCCGGGTCGTGGATTCGGACCAGTACCTGGCGTCGTCGCCGGATCTCGTGGACCCGGAGCGGATGCTGCCGAACCCCGGCCTGCTCTAGTCGCTCTCCGGGTCGGGACCACCGGGAATCGGGACGGCGCCGGGGCACGAGGCCCGCGGCGCCGTCGACTTGCGCGAGGCTGGACCGGCGTCAGGCCGGGACGGCGACCGACCTCTCGATCGGCACGCCGACCATGGAGCCCCACTCGGTCCACGAGCCGTCGTAGTTGCGGACGCGCTGGAATCCGAGCAGCTCGTGGAGCACGAACCAGCTGAGGGACGAGCGCTCGCCGATGCGACAGTAGGCGATCGTGTCCCGATCGCTGGTGATGCCCTTGGCGGCGTAGAGGTCGGTCAGCTCCTCGGCGCTCTTGAAGGTGCCGTCCTCGCGGACCTGCTGGGCCCACGGGATCGAGGCGGCGCCCGGGATGTGCCCGGCGCGCTGGGCGGTCTCGGTCATGCCGGGAGGGGCGATGACCTCGCCGTTGAACTCGGCGGGCGAGCGGACGTCCACCAGCGCGAGCCCGTCGTCGCCGAGCCGCGGCAGGATGTCGTCACGGAACGCGCGCAGCGAGAAGTCCGCCTCGGAGAGCTGGATCCCGCTCGCGGCATACGACGGCGTGTCCGTCGACAGCGGCAGGTTGTGGTCCAGCCAGTACTTGCGCCCGCCGTTGAGCAGGCGGACGTGCTCGACGCCGTACAGCTTGAGCTGCCAGTACGCCCAGGCGGCGAACCAGTTGTTGTTGTCGCCGTACAGGACGACCTGGGTGTCGGGGCCGATGCCGCTCTCGCTGAGCAGCCTGCTGAACTCCTCGCGGCTGGCGATGTCGCGGCGGACGCCGTCGGCCAGCTGGCTGGTCCAGTTCCAGGCGACGGCGCCCGGGATGTGGCTCTGGTCGTAGGCGGTGGTGTCGACGTCCACCTCGACGAACCGCACGTTCGGGTTGTCGAGGTTTGCCTTCGCCCAGTCGGCGGAGACGAGGACGTCCTTGGCGTAGCCGGAGACGGTCATGGGTTCGATGGGCTCCTGGGAATGCGCGACATGCGCAGGTGGAACACGGGACGCGGGACCCGACGCGGGTGCGGGTCGGTGGGTCTGGCGGACGCGCGGTCTAGAGTGACCGGGCCCGCCCCGGACACGCGCAGCGGCCCGCGAATGCGACGGCCGATCGGACGGACGGCATGCCTCAGCCCTCCGCCACGCGGTCGCGACGGGCGAAGTCGTCGAGCGCAATGCGGCACGCCCGCTCGGCGCGCCGGGCCTGACCCACGATCCACGGGTCCACGCGGCTCGAGTCCTCGAGCGTCACGGTGTCCCCGTACGGACCGCTCTCGAGCACGATCCCCGACGAGTTGCGGTAGTCCGCCATCCAGTTGGACTGCAGCGTCACCAGCACGTCCACGACGACGGCGCGCGTGAACAGCCAGTCGAGCCAGGTGGCGTTGAGCCGATCGACCAGGTCGTCGAGGCGGATCGGCCGGCCGCGGTCCATCCGCGCCACGACGTCGATGACGCGGATCGTGCTGAACGGGTCGCCGGGCTCGGCGACCTGCGGCGGGGCGATGTGCGCGTCGGGGAGGCCGGCCGGAGCGGGCCTCGAGCCGACGACGCCGGGTTCCACGGTCATCAACGGGCTGGTCACGGATTCTCGATATCCGACCTCACAGGTCGGGTTTCGAAGGCTAGCACAGCAGGTCACAGGGCCGGATCGGCCGGTCCGCCGTACGATGCCCGCCATGTCCGGTCTCGACGCCGCCCGCGCCGCAAACCGCTCCCGGTTCGCCCGCCTCGTCGCGCGGCCGGAGCCGCAGATCGACCTCGCCCTGGGGGCGCTGTTCATCGCCAGCGAGGGCCGCGAGGACCTGGACCCGGAGCCCAGCCTCCAGCGCCTCGACGAGCTGGCCGAACGCGTCCGGATCCACCTGGACCTCGGCGACGGCACCGGCCGGATCATCGACACGCTCCACGACGTGCTGTACCGGGAGCTGGGCTTCGGGCCGCCGAGGCGGCCACGCCCCGACGCGGACGTCAGCCGGCTCGACCTCGTCCTGGAACGGAGGACCGGCCTCCCGATCAACCTGTCGATCATCGAGCTGGAGGTGGCCTGGCGCCTGGGCCTCGCGCTCCACGGGGTCGGCCTGCCCGGGCACTTCATCGTTGGCGGGCCGGAGGGTCTCCTGCTGGACCCCGCGGCCGGTGGCCGCCTGCTCACGCGGGACGACTGCCAGGCGCTCATCCGCCGCTCGCTCGGGGATGGCGTGCTCCTGCACGAGGGCATGCTGCGGCCCGCCCGACGACGCGAGATCCTGGCCCGGGTCATCCGCAACCTCAAGGCCGCGCACCTCCACGCACGCGACTGGTCCCAGGCGCTTGGGGCGGTGGAGCTCCTGCGGATCGTGGAGCCCACCGCACCGGACCACCTGCGTGATCGCGGCCTGCTCCTCGGCAGGACCGGTCAGTGGTCGGCCGCGCTCGCGGACCTCCGCCAGTACCTCGACGAGCGGCCCGACGCCGCCGACCGCGCCGACGTGACCCAGGTCATCGGCCTGTTCGGCGGGATGCGCAACTGAGCCGGCGCTAGGGCGCTTCGCCCTGGGCCTCGGCCGCGTAGTCGGCCCACGGATCGTCGTCGTCGGACAGCTCGTCCTCGATGCCCGCCCACGGGTCGTCGACCTCGAGGCCCTCGGGCAGCTCCAGCGTCAGCAGCTCGCCGTCGGCTCCGGGGATCGGCGCGTCGGGACGCGCGTGGTGGACCAGCTCCTCGGGCGGCGGCGCGGTGCGCAGCACCTGCTGCTCGAAGCCGAACATCATCCCGCCCACGGTCTGTCCGACCGACTGACGCTTCTTGCGTGACCCTGCGCTCATGCGCCCCCTCTGCGGAGAAGGTTCATCGTGCCGCGATCCACCGCCCGGCTGTCCGCCGGCCTCGGGCCGCAGGCTGACGCACAGTGTCCCGCATCCGCCCGGATCTCGCCGGGCCGCGGGACGGGTGCGGAATCCGACCCTACAGCAGCTCGTGGTTCGCCGTTGCGGTGGGCGCACCCTCGGCCGGGCGCGGCTCCTCGCCGGCGCCGTACGCGGACGGCGCGCCGGCCTCGAGCACCGGCAGGCCGCGTCCGTCGCCCGCGACGGATCCCTCGATCGCGCCGACGCCGTAGGGCACCCACTTGGACGATTCCTGGAGCCGGTGGGCCTGCTGGTTGCCGCGCTCGTGGACCTGCTCGAAGCCCGCGGGCTCGATCCACATCCGCTCCCCCTGGAGCAGCGCGTGGATCCCGCCCTGGCCGGCCTCCTGCCGCGGGTGCTGGCACGCGTGGCAGTGGGCCTTGTCGTGCTGCTTGTACTCGAGCGGCTCCTCGTACGTGGTGATGTAGCCCTCGTAGTTGCGGAGCACGATCTTGTGGTCGGAGTAGCTCACGAGGTAGTTGGGCATGACCGGGATCTTGCCCCCGCCACCGGGTGCATCGATGACGTACGTCGGGACCGCGTAGCCGCTGGTGTGGCCGCGGAGCCCCTCGATGATCTCGAGCCCCTTGCCCACCGGCGTCCGGAAGTGGCCGGAGCCCTCCACGAGGTCGCACTGGTAGAGGTAGTACGGCCGGACGCGCATCTCGACCAGCCCGTGGACGAGGTCGCGCTGGATGTTCACGCAGTCGTTCACGCCGGCCAGCAGCACCGACTGGTTGCCCAGCGGGATCCCGGCACGGGTCAGCTTGTCGCATGCGCGGGCCAGCTCGGGCGTGATCTCGTTCGCGTGGTTGACGTGGATGTTCAGCCAGATCGGGTGGTACTTGGCGAGCATCTCGCACAGCTCGTCGTCGATCCGCTGGGGCAGGAAGACCGGCACCCGGGAACCGATCCGGATGATCTCGACGTGCGGGATCTCACGCAGGGCGCGGATCACGCTCTCGAGCAGCTTCGGGGCGAGCGTCAGGCCATCGCCACCGGAGATCAGCACGTCGCGGATCTGGGGCGTCCGCCGGATGTAGTCCAGCTGCGCCTCGTGATCCTTGCGGTTGAAGTTCTGGGTCGCGTCACCGACGATCCGGCTCCGCGTGCAGTACCGGCAGTACGTGGCGCACTGCGTGGTGATGAGCATCAGCACGCGGTCGGGGTAGCGGTGCACGAGACCCGGCACCGGCGAGTGGCGGTCCTCGCCGAGCGAGTCCTCCATCATCCCGACGAAGGCGCTCTGCTCGCGGCCCAGCGGGATGACCTGGCGGCGGATCGGGTCCTCGGGATCCTTGGGGTCGATGAGGCTGACGAAGTACGGCGTGATGTCCACGCGGAACTTGTCGTCCGCCGCGAGGCCCTCGCGCTCCTCCTCGGTGAGCTCCAGGATCTCGGCGATCTCGTCGAGGTCGTTGACGCGATTGGACAGCTGCCAGCGCCAGTCGTTCCACTTCTCGTCCGGGACGTCCTGCCACTTGGGTGCGCGGCGGCTGACCGCGGGCTTCCCGTCCGGTCCGAGCCGGCTGGCGGGGTCGCGCATGTTGACGAACGGAGCCGCCTCGGGCGCCGTCATGGTCCCGGTCCCGGGCTCCGCCCGCGCCTCCGTCTCCATCGTGCTCGTCTCCTCCCGCCGCTGGCATCGATCACGTCGTCGCGCCGCGCCCGATGCATAGAACCTATTCAGTATGAATGGACGCCGATCATAGCGAAGGCCCGCCGGGCCGTCCACGGGCCGATGCCGCGATGCACCGTACGATGGCGCCGAACCCGAGCCCGAAAGGATCCGACCGCATGTCCCTCGATCGACGCGCCCTCGCCGGCGCCGTCGCCCTCGCGCTGTCGCTCACGCTCGCCGCGTGCGGCGCCGCCACGCCCAGCTCGACCCCCGTGCCGACCGCCGTCGCGGACCGCACCCCCGGACCCGACGCGGCGCCCGAGCTCGCGGCGATGCTCCCGGCCAGCGCGGGCGGCCTCGACTTCGTCAAGAGCAGCGTGACCGGCACGGACGTCGCGTCGCTCGGGGTGTCGCTGGACAGCGCCGAGCTGGAGCGGCTCGCGAAGGCGCAGGGCAAGACCCTCGCGGACGTCCAGGTCGCCGAGGCACGGCCCGTGGACCCGACGAAGGGCGGCATCGTCCTCGCGATCCGGGTTCCCGGCGCCAACCCCAAGGAGGTCGTCGACGCGACGTTCAGCGCCTCCGCCGCGCTCCAGCTGGCCACGATGGGCGGCAAGTCCGTGTACAGGATCGGTGCGAGCGGCCTCAACGTCGTCGTCTACCCCAAGGACGACATCCTGTTCCAGGTCGTCGGCGCGCCCGCGGACCTCACCGAGGCGATCATCGCGGCACTGCCGTAGCGGCGTCTGCCCGCTCGGCGCGAGCACCCGGTGGCACTGCGCGATGCGGCCCGCGGGAATCACGAAGCCCGGCGCGGGGCCGGGCTCCAGGGTGGCGCGCGGCGACGGGCTACTCGCCGATGACGCTCCAGATCAGGCCCATCAGGATGAAGAACCCGCTGAACAGCGCGATCAGCCCGATGCCGCCGTACGGGGAGCTGGCACCCTCGTGCGGGACGAGCTGGAGCCCGATCCCGAACACGATCGCCCACAGCACCAGCAGGACCGCGAACAGCAGCTTCGTGTTGGGGTTGGTCATGCGGCGGGCCAGCGGCTGGCGGCCCCCCTCGGCGACGAGCGCCGCCTTCGCGAACACGAACACGAACCCGCCGGCGATCGTGACCGCGGCGAGGAAGATCACGAAGTTGTTCGGGAAGTTCTGGAACCAGACCGTGAAGATCGTCACGCGGGATGTCCCTCGGGTGGGGCGGGGCGAGTCGCGGCGCCACGGGGCGGCGGCCGGACGATGCTAGCAGAACGGCATCCGCGGGTGGCAGCGCAATGCTGCGCCGTGTCGTAACATGCTACCTGTAACACGCACGAAACACATCCGTGCGTCCGTCCCCACCGAACCGGACACCGCATGAGCTTCGATCGACTGGGCCGCTTCGCCGTCCGCCGCCGCTGGTGGATCGTCGGCGCGTGGGCCGTCATCCTGCTCGCCGCGCTGCCGTTCGCGCCCCGGGCACCCGGCGTGCTGTCCGCGGGGGGCTTCATCCTCGACGACCTCGAGTCCGCGCGCGCGAAGCAGCTGCTCCAGGCGGAGCTGGGCGTCGAGCCGTCCGCGTTCGTGCTCGTGTACACGTCCGACACCCTCACGGCGGGGACGCCGGCGTGGCTCGCCGCGGTCTCGGCCGCGACCGCCGACGTCGCCGCGGCGCCGCACGTCACGCGGATCCTGTCCCACGTCCTGGCGCCGGCCCAGGTGAGCGCCGACCGGCACACCGCGTACGACATCGTGTTCCTCGACCTCGCCCCGGACGACTCGCCCGACGCGATCCCGCCCGTCGCCGCGGCCCTCCACGAGGTGCCCGGGCTGACCGTGCGGATCGGCGGCGGCCCCGCGTTCTACGGCGACGTCCAGGCCGTGACCGAGAGCGACCTCCGGCGCTCGGAGCTCATCTCGTTCCCGCTCGCCGCGCTCGCGTTGCTGCTCGTGTTCGGCAGCCTCGTGGCGGCCGGCGTGCCGCTCGCCGTGGGCGGCGCGGCGGTCCTCGTGGCGCTGGCCGGCATCTTCCTCGTCGCGTCATTCGTCCCGATGAGCATCTTCGTGCTCAACCTCGCGACGCTCCTCGGGCTCGGGCTCGGGGTGGACTACTCGCTGCTCATGACCAGCCGCTTCCGCGAGGAGCTGGCGCGCCGCGACGGCCCCGACCGCGTGGCGGAGGCCGTCCGGGTCACGGTGGCGACGGCCGGGCGCGCGGTGTTCTTCTCGGGCCTCACCGTCCTCCTGGGCCTCCTGGGCCTCGTCCTGTTCGAGTTCATGATCCTGCGCTCGGTCGGGATCGCCGGGGCGATCGTCGTCGGGCTGGCCGTGTCCGCGGCCCTCACGCTGCTGCCCGCGCTGCTCGCCATCATCGGCACCCGCATCGACCGCCTGAGCGTCCGCCCCGTCCGCGCGACGCCGACGACGGACGGCCCGTGGGCCCGCCTCGCACGGCGCGTGATGCGCCACCCGGTCGCCGTGCTCATCCCCACCCTGTCGCTGCTGCTGGTCCTGGGGATCCCGTTCCTGCACGTCCGGTTCAACGCCCCCGATGCGTCGATCCTGCCCGCCTCCGTTCCCTCCCGCGAGACGTACGACATCCTGGCCCGCGAGTTCGGGGAGGGCGCCTTCGCGCCGCTCATCCTCGCCGTCCGCACGACCGGCGACGCGACGACGCCGGAGAACGTCGCGAAGCTGTACGACTATTCCCGGCGACTGGCCGCGGACCCGCGCGTCAGCCGGGTGAGCTCGGTCGTGGACGTCGACCCCCGCCTCACGCTCGCGCAGTACCAGCTCCTCTACGGGTCCCCGTCGGGCCCGCCTGACCGCTTCGTGGCCACCGCGCTCGGCGCCACGACCAGGGGCGACCTCACCGCGTTCACCGTCTACACGCCGTTCGGCCCCAACCGCGACGAGGGGCGGGCGCTCGTGCGTGAGCTGCGCGACCCGTCGAGCGCCCTCGCGCCGCCTGCCGGCGTGACCGTCCTCGTGGGCGGCGGCGCGGCGGACGTGGACGACGTCGTCTCACGCGTGTGGTCGGACTTCCCGCGCACGGCCCTGTTCATCGTCATCACGACGTTCATCGTGCTGTTCGTCCTGCTCCGCTCGGTCGTCCTGCCGATCAAGGCGCTGGCGATGAACACGCTGTCGATCGTGGCGAGCTTCGGGGCCCTCGTGTGGATCTTCCAGGACGGCAACCTGTCCCGGATCCTGGGCTTCCAGCCGCTGGGGTTTGTCGAGACCACCCAGCCGGTGATCCTGTTCTGCGTGCTGTTCGGGCTGTCGATGGACTACGAGGTCTTCCTCCTGTCGCGGATGAAGGAGGTCTGGGACCGGACCGGCGACAACACGGAGGCGGTCGCCCGCGGGCTGGAGCGCTCCGGCCGGATCGTGAGCTCGGCGGCGCTCATCGTCGTCGTCGTGGCAGGCTCGTTCGCGTTCGCCGACATCGTGCTCATCAAGGCCCTCGGCCTGGGCGTCGCGATCGCGGTGGCCCTCGACGCCACGGTCGTCCGTGCCCTGCTCGTCCCGGCGACGATGCGGCTGCTCGGGAAGTGGAACTGGTGGGTCCCCAGGCGGCTGGACGCCGCGCTCCAGCCGTTCCTGCCGCGCACCGAGGCCGAGGTGGAGGCCGCGACCCGATGACCACCCACCGCGCCACCCGGCTGCTCCTGGCCTCCATCGCGCTCCTCGTCGCGGCGTGCTCGGGACCGGTGCTCGCCAACCCGCCCGCGGAGCGGCCCGTCGTCACCGCCGCCCCGGGGCCCACGGCCCGGCCCGCCGACCCGCAGCCCATCGTGCTGCCGCGCGACGACGGCCCGCACGACCGCCTGACCGAGTGGTGGTACTACACGGGGCACCTCACCGCCACCGACGGCACGCGCCTGGGCTTCGAGTACGTCGTGTTCCGGGCGGAGCGCGGCGGCTTCCCGGTCAGCTGGGCGTCGCACCTCGCCCTGACCGACGAGACGGGCGACCGGTTCCACTACGCCCAGCGCGCCGAGGTCGGGCCACAGGTCGACGGCTCGCCGACCGGCGCCACCGGACCCGCGGGCTTCGCGTTCACGTTGACCGGGATCGACCTGGCGGGCGCCACCCCGCCGGGCTCCTCGCCATGGACCATGGCCGGGTCCGACGGCACGGACCGGCTCGTGGCATCGGCGCAGGGCGCGGAGATCTCGGGTGACGCCATCGCCCGGATCGGCATCCATCTCTCGCTCGTCACCCGCAAGCCGCCTGCCCTCCACGACGACGACGGGTGGATCGACTTCGGCGACGCCGGATCGTCGTACTACTACTCGCGGACGGCGATGACGGCGACAGGCTCGGTCACGCTCGGGGACCGGACGCTGCGCATCACCGGCGACGCCTGGTTCGACCACCAGTGGGGCGACTTCATC
>JAICUV010000353.1 GCA_025935655.1 Chloroflexota bacterium
CCGTAGGTGCGGACGAGGCGACCCTCCCGGGCGAGCCGCTGGAGGTCGCGCCGGATCGTGGACGGGGTGACGTCGAGGCTGGCGGCCAGCTGCGCGACGCTCGCACGCCCGTCGAGCCGGAGGTGCTCGACCAGTCGTGCCCGGCGCTCGGAGTCCCGCATGGCGCGCATGGTGCACGTCCTGCGCGCAGTCTGTCAATCTGCGCGGCGATTCTGCGCGTTCTGCGCAGGGGCGTGCGCACATCACCTTGCACCGGCGAGCGGCGACCGCCTACGATGTGCCGCGATGGCATACCTCCTCGGCACCCTCCGCGGCCTCGATGCCTGCAGCAGCGATCGCGGCACCTTCACCGTCCTGGCCCTGGACCACCGGCAGAACCTGCGCAAGGAGCTCCGGCCCGCGGACCCCGCGTCCGTCACCGAGGCGGAGATGGTCGAGTTCAAGCGCGCGGTCGTCCGGTCGCTGGGTCGCGCGGGGACGGGGATCCTGCTCGATCCCGAGATCGGCGTGGGCCCCGCGATCGCGGATGGGTCGCTCGCGGGGGGCACCGGGCTCATCGTGGCGGTCGAGGCGACCGGGTACGAGGGCGACGCCGGTGCGCGGCGCAGCCGCATCCTCCCAGGCTGGGGCGTCGCCCAGGTCAAGCGCCTCGGCGCCTCGGCGGCGAAGCTCCTCGTGTACTACCACCCCGACGCACCCAACGCCGCCGAGCAGGAGCGGCTCGTCGCCGACGTGGCCGCCGCGTGCCACGACGCCGACCTCGCGCTGTTCCTCGAGCCCCTCTCGTTCGGCCTCGACGGCGGCAGGCTCACCGGCGAGGCGCGTCGAAGCGTGGTCGTGGAGACGGCACGGCGGCTCACGGCATCCGGCGCGGACATCCTCAAGGCGGAGTTCCCGTACGACGCGACGGTCCGCGACGAGGGGGCCTGGGCCGACGCGTGCGCCGAGCTCGACGCCGCGACGCCCGTGCCGTGGGTGCTCCTGTCCGGTGGCGTGGACGACGAGACGTTCGAGCGCCAGGTCGGGGCCGCCTGCCGGGCCGGCGCGAGCGGCGTGCTCGTCGGGCGGTCGGTGTGGGCGGAGGCCGCGACGATGGCGCCCGACGACCGCGACACGTTCCTGTCGTCCACGGGGCGCGAGCGGCTGTCCCGGCTCGCCGCCCTCGTGGATGACCTCGGCGCGCCGTGGCGTCCGCGCTGGACGCGCGCCCGGGCCCCGGAGCCGCCGGCGCCCGGCTGGTACGCGGCGTACTGACGCGGGGCGACGACGTGCGTGACATCGACCTGCTCGTCGTCGGCGAGATCAACCCGGACGTCGTGGTCACGGACCCGGATCCCGTGCCCGTGTTCGGCCAGGCCGAGCGGCTCGTCGAGGGGATCCGGCTGACGATCGGCAGCTCGTCGGCGATCACCGCCTGCGGGGCGGCGCGGCTCGGGCTTCGGGTCGCGATGGTGGGCGTCGTTGGCGACGACGCGCTCGGGCGGTTCACGCTCGACGCGCTGGCGTCGCGGGGCGTCGACGTGTCCGCGTGCCGGGTGGCGGCCGGCCGGCCGACCGGCGTCTCGGTCGTGCTGGGCAACGGCCGCGACCGGGCGATCCTCACCGCGCCCGGGACGATCCCCGACACCCGGGCCTCGGACGTGCCGGCCGGGCTGCTCGCGCGGGCCCGCCACGTCCATGTCGGGAGCTTCTTCCTCCAGCCGGGGCTCGCGGCGGATCTCCCCGCCCTGTTCCGGGCCGCCCGCGATGGCGGCGCGACGACGAGCCTCGACCCGAACTGGGACCCGTCCGGGGCGTGGGACGGCGGGTTCGCGGCAGCGCTCGGGGAGACCGACATCGTCCTGCCCAACGAGGCCGAGGCGCGCCGCCTGGCCGCCACGGACGATGTCGAGACGGCGGCCCGCGTGCTCGCCGCCGACGGGCGGACGGCGGTGGTGAAGCTCGGCGCGCTCGGCGCGCTCGCGGTGAGCGGCGGCTCGCTCGTGCGCGCGGCCGCCCGGGAGGTCGATGCCGTGGACACGACCGGCGCGGGCGACTCGTTCGACGCCGGCTTCCTGGCCGCGCGCCTCGATGGCCGTCCGGTGGAAGATGCGCTTGCCTTCGCGGTCGCCTGCGGGTCGTTGTCGACCCGGGCCGCGGGCGGGACCGACGGACAGCCGATCCGCGACGAGGTCGAGGGCTGGCTCCGGGAGGGACGCGCATGAGCACCGGTCGTGGCGGGGACGCGGTCCGACGGGTGGTCGGCGTCTCGCTCAACGCGGCCATCGACCGGCTGGTGTCCGTGCCGCACCTCGAGCCGGGCCGGATCCACCGGCCGGTGGCACGGGCGATGGTCCCGGGCGGGAAGGCGGCGAACACGGTTCGTGCGGCGGCCCACCTGGGGTTGCCCGGCTCGCTCGTGGCGGTGCTCGGCGGCTACGCGGGCGCCTGGTACCGGGACGCGCTGGCGGCCGCGGGGATCCCGCTGTACCCCGTCGACGTCGCGTCGGAGACCCGCACCTGCCTGTCGATCCTCGACGAGGCGGCCGGGACGCTCACGGAGTTCTACGAGGCGGGGGTGACGCTGCGCCCCGAGGACTGGCCGATGGTGGAGGTCGCGCTGGCGGAGGCGCTCGCGGACGACCCGGTGGGCGCCGTCGTGGTGCTCGCGGGCAGCCTGCCGCCCGGCGCGCCGCCGGACGCGTACCGCCGGCTCGCGGTCCAGGCGGCCGCCGTCGGCGCGCGGGCGGTGGTCGACATCGGGGGCGATCCGTTCGCG
>JAICUV010000257.1 GCA_025935655.1 Chloroflexota bacterium
CAACGGTAGTCTTTGCTACGATTTCGCTCGGCACCCCACTTTCCCTGGCCTCGGTGGCGAACCCCCCCGCCACCGAGGCCGCCTCCACCCGGGCCGTCGGCGCTACGTCCCACGCTCGGGTGGCTTGGTGTCGGGGACCCTCGAGCCGGACCCGGATTGCTGCGCGGTCCGGGCACGGGTCAGTTCGCGGTTCACTTCGTGTTCGCGGCATGCCCCCACTGGGCATTCGGGGATCGGGCGCTTCCGGTCGATGCGTATCGCGGCCCCGGGCGCTGCCCGCGGAACGCTGGGCGTTCCACCCGGCGGCCCCAACCTCCACCTGGAACAAGCCGCGTTCCAACGGGCGGCAGTTCCCCGGCGGATTCAACCGGTGTCCGCAACGAGCTCGGCGAATCGCTCGGATGGTTTCATGAATCCGAGGGTCTTGCGCGGGCGGTTGTTGAGGCTCGCCGCGATGCGGGCGAGGTCGTCGGGACCGAGCAGCGAGAGGTCGGTGCCCTTGGGCATGTACTGGCGGAGCAGCCCGTTGGTGTTCTCGTTGGTGCCGCGCTGCCAGGGGCTGTGGGGATCGCAGAAGTACACCGCGATGCCCGTGTCGATCGTGAACCGGGCGTGACCGGCGAGCTCGCTGCCCTGGTCCCAGGTGAGTGAGCGCACGAGCCCTGAGGGCAGAGTGCCGATCGTGCGCCGGATCGCGTCGCTGACCGTGAGCGCGTCCCGCCGGTCGGGCAGGTGGACGAGCATGACGAAGCGGCTCGTCCGCTCGACGAGCGTGCCGACGGCCGAGCGTCCGGCCCGGCCGATGATCAGATCGCCCTCCCAGTGCCCGGGCACCGCGCGGTCCTCGGCCTCGGCAGGCCGCTCGCTGATCAGGACCATGCCCGGGATCCGGCCGCGGGTCTCGACCGTGCCCTGCGCCCGCCGCTGCGTGCGGCCGCTCCGCAGGCACCGGGCAAGCTCCCGGCGCAGCTCGCCGCGTCCCTGGACGTAGAGCGAGCGGTAGATCGTCTCGTGGCTCACCCGCATGGCCTCGTCGCCCGGGTGCTCGAGCCGGAGCCTGCGCGAGATCTCCTCCGGCGACCACCAGCCCAGGAGGCCGGACTCGACCTCGTCGAGCAGCGATCCCGGGACGAGCTTGAACGGCTTCGGGCGACGCGCGCGGGCATGGGCGCCATGGTGCGCCGTGAGGGCCCGGTACGCGACCCGGCCGCCGTTCGTGCCGACCTCGCGCGAGATCGTCGAGGCTGTGCGGCCGAGTGCCGCTGCGATCGCCCGGAGCGAGTCGCCGGCCGCGAGCTGGCGGCTGATCTCCTCCCGTTCCGCGAGCGTCAGCCGACCCGGACCCGGGATCCACGCCGCGGCGATGCGCTCCCGCCGGCCGAGCTCGGGCGTCGCCCGCCGGATCGTCGTGTGGGTCGACCCGACCAGGCGGGCGATCTCGCGCAGCGACCACCCCGCGCTCCGCAGCGCCCGGGCCTGACGCCGCTGCGCCGCTGTCAGTCCAGTCACGAGGGCCTCCGCTTCGAGTCAGCCAATCCTCACTGACTCGCCGGCCCCGCTGTTGCGCACACCGTGTGATTCCGCCGCGGCTGCAGCGGTCGGGTGGAACGCTGGGTGATCCACGGCTGCCACGGGGCCGGGCGAGCGCCGGGTGATCCACCCCCGCCGCTTCGCCCTCGCTCGGACCCCCTCGCGAACGCGTTCCACCAGGCCCGCACCTCGCGTTGACACCCCGTCCCGCTCGCCTTGACGCGGCCATCCGGGCGTGCATACCATCGCTAATCGATTATCGACGGCAGCCGGCTCGCCACCGGCCCGCCACGCGTCCGGTCGCCCCGCCGGCCGCGGTCATCGCCGGCCCGCGAGGGCCAGGGAGAACGACGGTGCCCCTGAAGGAGCAAGCCCTCGCCACGTTCTTCGGGGATGAGACGTTCCCGGTGACTTGGGCGTCCGAGACCGAGAAGGACCTGTTCTGGGTCTTCGACGACCTCCACTGCCCGCACCCGCTGAGCCCGATGTTCGAGGACATCGGCGGCTGGTGGCTCTCGTGCGACCACATGTTCCGCCGCTTCGGCACGCCGTTCGCCAGCGACTGGCTGGCCAAGAACATCAACGGCTACCTGTACACGGCAGCGGTCCCGGCCGAGACCGGCCTGCGCGCGGGCGCGCAGGAGTACGGCTACGAGATGACCGGCGTCGTGCCCCAGGACCCGTCCTATCCGGCGCGGATCGGGAAGTACCTGGACGTCGTGCTGCCGGTGTACGGCATGGAGTTCGCGGACTCCTGGCGCGACCGGCTGGTCCCCGAGATGGACCGCAACTTCGCGTTCCTCGAGGGAATGCTGGATCGCAAGGACGAGCTCACCCTCGCGCAGGTCGCGGTCCTGCTCGAGGACGCGATCGACATCCACGATCGCCACTGGAAGATCCACTGGATGCTCAACTTCGCGCAGCTGAGCGCCACCCTCAACCTGCGCGCGGTGATGGAGCGGACCCACGGGCGCGTCGACGAGGGCCTCCTGGGCCGGCTCCAGAACTCCGCCCAGGACCGGAACTGGGACAAGATCAAGGCGATCTGGGCGATGAAGGAGGAGGCGAAGGCCGTCCCCGAGCTCGCCACGGCGTTCGGGCTGCCGGCCGCCGAGGTCCTGCCGGCGCTGCGGCTCACCGAGCGCGGCCGCCGGTTCATCGAGCAGCGCGTGGTCCCGTACCAGCGCGAGTTCGGCTGGCACGCCGTGTGGAGCCACGAGTTCATCTTCCCCACGTTCCGGGAGCAGATGGAGCCCGTGATCGAGCTCGTGCGCAACCAGTTCGAGGCGGACTACGACTACCCGACGAAGATCGAGGAGCTGGCCGCGGACATCCGGGCGGCCGCGGACGAGATCCTCGCGGGCCTCGAGGGCGACGACCTCGACGCGATGCGCACGGCGACCGAGATCAACCTCCGGATGGCGCCGCTGACCCCGGACCACCACTTCTACATCGACCAGGGTGCCAACGCACACGTCCGCCTCGTGCTCATCGCGATCGGCGAGAAGCTCGTGGCGCAGGGCGTCCTGGACGCCCCCGACGACGTGATGTTCCTGCGCTACAACGAGCTGCGGGCGCTCATCGGCGACCCGGCGGGCATCGACGGGCGGGCGATCGTCGCGGCGGCCCGCGCGGCGCGGGAGCGGGCGTACACGCTCCGGCCGCGCGACTGGGTGGGCACGGTCACCGAGACCCAGCTCGCGTTCCCGTACCTGGTGAACTGGGGCTTCCCGGACAAGTTCCACCGCGGCCAGGCCGCGGACACGGGCGAGGTCACCGGGGTCGCCGGCTCCCCGGGCGTCGTCGAGGGGGTCGCGCGGGTCGTGCTCTCGGAGGCCGAGTTCGACGCGGTCCAGACGGGTGACATCCTGGTGTGCCAGATGACCAACCCCGCCTGGCAGGTCCTGTTCAGCCGGATCACCGCGCTGGTCACCGACGCGGGCGGCTTCACCGCCCACCCCGCGGTCCTCGCCCGCGAGTACGAGATCCCCGCCGTCGTCGGGACGTCGGTCGCCACGGCGCGGATCCGGACAGGCGACCGGATCCGGGTGGACGGCGGCACCGGGACCGTCGCGGTGCTCGAGCGGGCCGGGGGCCCCGAGGCGGCGCCGGCACCCACGCCCGCGTCCCCGGCCACGCCGATGCTGGACTGACGATGAGCGCCGAGACCGCGATCTCCCGGGGCGTCCTCTCCGACACCGTCAAGGACCGCCTGCTCGCCGCCATCCTCGACGGCCGCTACCCGCCGGGCGCGAGGATCGTGGAGACCCAGGTCGCCCGTCAGCTCGGGACCAGCCAGGCACCGGTCCGCGAGGCGTTGCGCGACCTCGAGGCGCTGGGCGTCGTGGAGATCACCGCGTTCCGCGGCGCACGCGTCCGGCGGCCCACCCCCGAGGAGCTGCTCGAGGCGTTCGACGTCCGCTGCGAGCTCGAGGCGCTCGCCGTCCGGCTCGCGCTGCCCCGGCTCTCGGACGAGGACCTCGGCCAGCTCGGCGCGTACCTGGACGAGATGCGCCGCTCGTCGGGCTCGGGCGACACGGTGGCCGAGGCGAGCGCCGACGCGGCGTTCCACGGGTTCATCGTCGCGCGCTCGGGCAACGGGACGCTGGCCCGGGTGTGGGACCGCCTCGAGCCGTTCTCGCGGACCTACATCTCGCTCGCGATCCCGGGCGCCGACCAGGCCCGGATCGTCGCCCTCCACGACGACATCCTCGACGCCCTCCGTGGCCGGGACCCAGCCCGCGCCGACGAGGCGATCCGCCACCACTTCGCCGACACCGGCAGCATGCTGGTGGGCCGGCTCGCCGGCGCCGAGGCGACGTCCCCCGCGATCCCCGCCGAAAGGACACGATGAGCCCCACCCCTGCCCTCACCGAGGAGTTCTCCTGCGGCGCCGCACGGCTCCGCGTGGACGTGTTCGGCGGCTCGCCGCGCGAGCACGTCCTCGACGACCTGTCGTTCCTCGACTACCGCCTCGCGCACGTCACGATCTCGCCGCAGGTCACGCTCGCCGAGCCGGACATCGTCTGGGACCAGGATGGCGAGAAGGCCGTCCGCTGGGACGGGCGACGGGTGACGTTCACCGGTCCGTGGGCCGCGGGCCCGCTCCAGAAGGTCATCGTGGCGGTGCTCGCGCTGCGGATGGAGGACGTCGGGCTCCACCCGAGCCAC
>JAICUV010000181.1 GCA_025935655.1 Chloroflexota bacterium
GCTCCCGCGCCCTGGGGCCCCGCCGCGACGCGGATCACGAGCTGGTCCGTGTCCGGCTCGTGGAGCGCGATCGAGGCGGCCTCCGCCCCGAAGACGATGACCGCGGCCTCCGTGATCGACCGCAACAGCGCCTGTCCGCTCTGCGGCTCGAGGCGGGCGGCCACGGCGGCGCGTGCCGCGACGGCCTCGAGCGCCGCGATGACGGCGGGCTCGTCGTGGGAGTCGGTCATCGGCGTGCCTCCTGGGTGAGCCGCCCGGCGTCCGGGACGACGAGGGTGTCGCGCTCGAAGCGGATGAGGCCCCGCGCGACGAAGTCGGCGAGCAGCCGGTTCACGGACTCGCGTGACCCGCCGACCATGCCGGCCAGCTCGGCCTGCGTGAATGGCCAGTCGAGCCGGACCTCGGTGCCCGGCAGCGCGTCCGGCGACGCGAGCGCGAGCTCCGCGATCCGCTGCGCGAGCCGCTGGGGGAGATCCAGGAAGTGGAGCGCCTCGACATGATCGGTCAGCCGGCGCAGCTCGCGCGCCAGGGCGAGCACGAGCGACCGGCGGATGGACGGCTCGCTCTCGAACAGCCGCTCGAAGTCCGCCCGGCCGAGGACGAGCGTCTCCGTGGGCTCGAGCGCGACGACATCGGCCGAGTGGGGCTGCCCGTCGAGCATCGCCAGCTCCCCGAAGAACTGGCCTCGGCCGAGGGTGGCGAGGATCGCGCCCTCACCCGTGTCGGGCGCGGGGAGGACCACCTTGACGCTGCCGCTCACGACGATGTACAGCGCGTCGCCCGGGTCGCCCTGGTGGAACACCGTCTCCTCGCGCTTGAAGCGGCGCAGGCGGAGACAGGCGAGGCAGGCGTCGAGGCCCTGCACGTCGACGTGCTGGAACAGCACGCAGCGCTCGAGCGCCTCACGGGCGAACCCTTCGTCGATCACCGCACCTCCCTGTCGCGCAACGGACACGAATGCTACCCGGACGGACCGTACACTTCGCCGGAGTCTCCGCACGTGCGTCCCGCAGGTCCGCGTTCGTCGTGACGGGATCAGCGATCGGGTGCTGCTCGGGAGGCGGCATCCGTGACGAGGAGGGTCCGTGAGCCAGGGACAGGCCGTCGCCAAGGTCTCGCCGACGGCGGTGTTCCGCAAGCGCGATTTCGTGCTCATGTGGGTCGCACAGCTCGTGTCGACCGCCGGCTCCTCGCTCACCGACCTCGCGGCGGGCATCTACGTCTACGAGCAGACGGGCTCGGCGTTCCTCGTCGGCGTGACGCTCATGGCGACGGCGGTGCCGTCGCTCATCGTCGGCCTCATCGCGGGCGTGTTCGTCGACCGCTACGACCGGCGCTCCGTGATGATGGCGTCCAACCTCGGCCAGGCGGTCGTCGTGGCGCTGATCCCGTTCCTCATCGGCGTCGACACCGCGCTGCTGTTCGTCGCGATCCTCGTCAACGCCGGCATCAAGCAGTTCTTCGACCCGGCCTACGAGGCGCTGATCCCGGAGATCGCCTCCGACGACGAGCTGACCGCCGCCAACGCGTTCCTCCAGATCGCGTCCTTCGGCTCCACGGCCATCGGGTTCGCCATGGCGGGCCTGCTCGCGTCGGCGTTCGACATCCGGTGGGCGTTCTGGATCGACTCCCTGACGTTCGTGGTCTCGGCGGGCTGCATCTACCTGCTCAAGGTCCGCTCCAAGCCCGCCGGGGCCGACGAGGAGACCTCGATCGGGGTCGTGGTCGCGAACCTCAAGCTGGGCATCGGCGCGATCGTCCACACCCCCATGCTGCGGCGCCTGTTCCTGCTCGGCGCGCCCGTGTTCTTCGCGTTCGGGCTGTGGAACGTCCTGCTGCTGCCGATGGCCATCAAGGAGCTCGGCGCGACCGAGTTCGAGTACGGGCTGCAGGAGGGCCTGACCTCGGTCGGGTTCGTCATCGGGTCGTTGTTCATGGCGAAGTACGCCGACCGGCTCCAGACGGGCCTGTGGGTGTTCGTCGGCACCCTGGGCATGGGCATCTCGGGTGTGCTCTACGGGCTGTCGCCGACGATCGCGGTCGCGATCGTGTTCGTCATGATCTCGGGCTTCTTCAACTCGCCCTCGGCGGTCGCCCGGCAGACGCTGCTCCAGCGCAACACCCCGCGCGAGCTCCGGGGCCGCGTGTTCTCCGCGATGTTCGTGATGCGCGACGTGATCTTCCTCGCCGGCATGGCCGGCGCCGGGCTCGCCGACATCGTCGACGTGCGGGTCCTGATCGTCGCCGCGTCGCTCATCCTGTGCGTCGTGGGCGTCGTCGCGCTGTTCGTCCCGGGCATCGGACGGCCGGCCGCGGAATGGCTCCGCGGCGCCTCCGCGCTGCGCGCGGCCCGGGCCGGTGGGGTGGTCGCGGAGGGCCTCGCCGCCCGGCCGGCCACGATGGGCGACTTCGACATCCTCGTCGGGCGGCTCGCGACGTTCACCCGTCTCAACGCCGCGCAGCGGTCGGCGCTCATCGCCCACGCGACCGTGCGCGACGTCCCCGAGGGCTCGCGGGTCATCACCCAGGGCGACGCGGCGACGTCCGCGTACTTCATCCTCGACGGCGAGGCGGCGGCCGGCATCCCGGAGCCCGACGGCGGCTACCGCGGCCTGTCGACGATGGGCGCGGGCGACTTCTTCGGCGAGATCGGCGCCCTGACCGGGAGCACCCGCACCGCGGACGTGGTGGTCACCCGGCCGACGACGCTGATGGAGGTCCCGGCCGATGCGCTGCGCGCCGTGATGGAGGTCCCGGAGGTCAACAAGCTGCTGCTGTCCACCCTGACGGAGCGGCTGCTGCGCACCAACCAGCCGGACCTGCCGCGCCTCGCCTCGATGGACCAGGGTGCCCTGCGCGACCTGCGCACGAAGGCGCCGACGGTCGAGGCGCTGCCGAAGGCGTACGGCGAGGCCTGAGCGACCGGGCACGCCCGACGCGGCCCGCAGGGCGGGCGCACGTGGTGGCGAACGGGCCTGACTCGTAGACTCCGCAACGATGGACGTCCTGCACTGCCCCGCCTGCGGCGAGGAGAACCCCGCCCGCTTCCGGATGTGCGGCTACTGCGGGACGTCGCTGCTGCTGCCCGTGGTCTCGTCGGTCCCGTGCCCGGCCTGCGGCGCGGAGAACCCGACAGGGTTCCGGTTCTGCGGGTTCTGCGCCACGCCGCTCGACGGCTCGGCCCACGACCAGGCGGGAGAGCACGGCGCCTCGGGTCACCCGCTCGCGCCGGTTGGGGCCGTCCCGCCGTGGGCGTGGGCCTATCGATGGGCCCCGTGGGCCCCGCCGCCGTGGGGCTACGGCCCGCCCGGGTATCCGCCGCCTGGGGCATATCCGCCATCCGGGTATCCGCCGCAGGCATATCTGCCGCCCGGCTACACCGCCCCCGGCTACCCGCCGCAGCCGCCATACCCGCAGGGTGGATATCCGCAGCCCGGGTATCCGCCGCCCGTTGCGTATCCGCCGCCCGTTGCGTATCCGCCGCAGGGATACGCCCAGCCGTACCCGCCCCAGGGCTACGGCGCACCCGGCGCCCCGCCGCCCGGGTACGGCACGCTGCCCGGCGCGTACCCGCCGCAGGGGTATCCGCAGCCGTACGCGCCGCAGCCCGGCTATCCGCCACAGCCAGGCGGTCCCGGCCCCCAGCCCTACGACCCATACGCGCCGCCCGGGCTTGGCGGCCAGCCGCCCGCCACTCCCGCGCCGCCGACGGAACCGGCCCGCCCGGTGGACCCTCCGCCTGCCGCCCCCACGTCCACCGACACGGCACCCACGACCGCGCCGGACCCGGGCGCAGGCCCGGCCGCCGGCGCCGGGACGTCGGAACCGGCGGCCGCCGCCGACCTCGCGCCTGGGCCGACCCACCCGCCCGAGGCACACGCCGCGCCACGAGCCGCCGCCGACACGGCGTTCCCCGGGTTCGACGACGCGCCACCGCCGCGACCGGCACCGCTTCGCGCCCCCGAGAACGACCCGATGCTCGACGGGGGCGTCGGCGTGGTGCCCGGACCCGAACCGGCGCAACCGCCGCCCGCGCATCTCCAGCCGCAGCCGGCCTGGGCGAGCACTGCCCCGCCGCCACCCGTTCCGAGCCCGGCAAGCCCGGCGACCCCGGCCGCGTTCCCGGGCTACGACGCACCGACGGCGGAGGCCGCGCCACGGACCGCGGGACCGCTGCCCTCGTCGGAGGTCCGGAAGATCGTCACGATCATCTTCTCGGACCTCAAGGGGAGCACCGCGCTCACCGAGCGGATCGACGCCGAGGCGATCAACGAGGTCAAGGAGCGGTACTTCACCTCGATGGCCGCGGAGATCACGCGCCACGGCGGCAAGATCGAGAAGTACATCGGGGACGCGATCATGGCCGTCTTCGGCCTCCCGCGGGCCCACGAGGACGACGCGCTGCGCGCGGTCCGTGCCGCGCACGGCATGACCCAGGCGATGGAACGCCTCAACAAGGACCTCCTGGAGTTCTACGGCGTCGAGATCGCGGCCCGGACCGGCGTCAACACCGGCGAGGTCGTCGCCAACAGCGACCCCGACGCAGAGCAGCGGCTGGCCACGGGCGACGCGGTCAACGTGGCCGCGCGACTCGAGCAGGCCGCGCCCGCCAACGAGGTCCTCATCGGCGAGGTCACCTACAGCCTCGTCCGCTCCTACGTCGACGTCGAGGAGGTCGAGCCCCTGGAGCTCAAGGGCAAGGCCGAGCGGGTCCCCGCATTCAGGCTCCTCAACGTCCGCGACGCCGCTGCCATGGAGGCGCCGGTATCGGCCGTGGGCGCGGTGCTCGTGGGTCGCGACGCGCAGCTGGAGCAGCTGCGGGCGGGCCTGCGCGAGGTGGCAAGCCGCGGCGGGGCACGGATCACGACGGTCCTGGGCGAGGCGGGCGTGGGCAAGTCGTATCTCGTGGACTCGTTCCAGAACGAGGTGCGGACGGCGACAACGGTGCTGCGCGGCCGCTGCCTCCCGTACGGCGACGGCATCACGTTCTGGCCGCTCGTGGAGGTCGTCCGCTCCGCGGCCGGCATCGTGGACGACGACACGCCCGCCGCCGCGATCGAGAAGATCGGCGCGACCATGGAGAACGTGGCGGCCGCGCCGGAGATCCGCGACCGCCTCGCATCCATCGCCGGGCTCTCGTCGACCCGCTTCCCCGTCACCGAGATCTTCTGGGGCGTGCGCAAGTTCCTCGAGGCCCTGTCGGCCCGCCGACCGGTGGTCGTGTGCATCGAGGACGTGCACAACGCCGAGGAGACCTTCCTCGACCTGCTGGACCACCTCCTGGATGCGACGGCACCGCAGTCGGCCGTGCTCATCGTCGCGACGGGCCGGCTCGCCATCAGCGAGAAGCGTCCCGCCTGGAGCGCCAAGCCCAGCGTCACGATCATCCCGATGCCGGCCCTCGACGCCGCCGACACGGAGAAGCTCGTCGAGGTCCTGCTCGACGGCCCCGTGGAGCCGGCGGTCAAGTCCCGGGTCGTGGCGAGCTCCGAGGGGAACCCCCTGTTCGTCTCGCAGCTCGTCTCGATGCTCGTCGACAAGGGGCTCGTGCACCGGCACGACGACGTGTGGACCGCGTCCGGCGACCTCGCCGCGGCCGCCGTCCCACCCACGATCCAGGCGCTGCTCGCCGCCCGCCTCGACGACCTGACCCGCGAGGAGCGGGCAGTCATGGAACCGGCGTCGGTCATCGGGCTGGCGTTCCCGCAGCCGGCGATCGAGGAGCTCGTGCCGGGCGCGCTGCGGCCGTCCGTGCCGTCGCTGCTCCGCGGCCTCAGCCGCAAGCAGTTCATCGACCGTGACGCCGCGGGCGTGACCGAGGACGAGGTCTACCGGTTCCGCAACCTCATGATCAAGGACGCGGTCTACGGATCCCTCCTGAAGCGGGCACGCGCCACGATGCACGAGCGGTTCGTGGCATGGGCGGAGCGGGAGAACGCCGAGCGCGGGCGCGGCACCGAGTTCGAGGAGATCCACGGCTACCACCTCGAGCAGGCGTACCGCTACCGGATCGAGCTCGGCCCGCTGGACGCCGAGGGCCGGTCCATCGCCGAGCGTGCCTCGGCGAAGCTGTCGAACGCCGGCCGGCGCGCGATGAACCGGGGTGACTTCCCGGCCTCGGCGTCGCTGCTGAAGCGTGCCGCGGCCATCCTCCAGCCCGAGGATCCGCGGCGCCTCGACATCGTCTTCGACCTGGGCGAGATCCTCATCCAGCGCGGCGAGTTCGAAGAGGCCAGGGCCATCATCGACGAGGGGATGCGGGTCGCCGACGAGATCGGCGACGAGCGCCGCAAGGCGCGGATGGTCATCAACGAGCTGATGCTCGAGCAGTACACCGGCAGCGGGAGCCTCGGCCAGCAGATCGACCAGGCTCGCGAGGTGATCGCCGTGCTGGAGCGGCACGACGACAGCTTCGCCCTCGCCCGGGCCTGGAACGAGGTCGTGTTCCGCGAGATCACCCGCGGGCGCTACGCCGCCGCGACGGAGGCGTCCGACCGGCTGGTGGAGCACGCACGCCGGATCGACAGCGAGCGCCTCGCCGGGCAGGTCGCGCCGGCGATCGCCTACCTCATGGTGCACGGGGCGACCCCGGTGCCCGAGGGCATCAGGGGCTGCGGCGACGTGCTCGAGAGCGTGCGCGGCAACCGCAAGACCGAGGCGATCGTGCTCGGCGCCCTCGCGCAGCTCAAGGCGATGGAGGGCGCGTTCGACGAGGCGCGGTCGCTCGTGGACCGGGTGCGGGGCATCCTCACCGAGCTCCAGGCCAGGATCGACGCGAACGCCACGTCCGTTGAGGCGTCGCGCGTGGAGATCCGCGCCGGGCGGCTCGAGGTCGCGGCGGAGCTGCTGCGGGCCGACGAGGCGGCGCTCGCCGACCTCGAGGAGCAGTACCTGCGGTCGTCGATCACGGGGATCCTCGCGAACGTGCTCGCGCTCGAGGGCAAGTTCGAGGAGGCGGACCGGTACGCGGACCTCGCGCGAGAGCTGTCGGACGA
>JAICUV010000285.1 GCA_025935655.1 Chloroflexota bacterium
CACCCCGAGCACGACGGTCATCACGGTCGCGACCGCGAGCCCGGTCCACAGCAGCCGGCCGTGCCGCAGCGACTGGGCGTCGTCGGCCGGGTCGCGCATGAACATGTACACGACGACCCGCAGGTAGTAGAACGCCGCCACGGCGGCGTTGAGCATCGTGAGCACCGCGAGCACGGTGAGCGCCGTCTGGCCGGCCTGCACCGCCGCGAGGATGATGTAGAACTTGCCGAAGAAGCCCGCCGTCGGCGGAATGCCGGTGAGGCTGAGCAGGAACAGCGTCATCAGCCAGGCGAGCGCCGGCTCGCGGCGGATGAGACCCGCGAACGTCGACAGGTTGCTCGTCACGCCGAGCCGCTTCTGGAGCGCGGCGATCACGGCGAACGCGCCGAGGTTCATGAACGCGTACGCCGCGCCGTAGTACAGCAGGCCCTGGAGGCCCTCGATCTTGCCGGCGCCGTACGCCGCGAACCCGACCAGCATGTACCCCGTGTGAGCGATCGACGAGTACGCGAGCATCCGCTTCACGTTGTCCTGCGTCAGGGCGACGAGGTTGCCGAGCGTCATCGTCAGGGCGGCGAGGACGATGATCACGATGTTCCACTCGGCCGACACCGGGCCGAGGGCCTCGGCGAACAGCCGGATGATCAGCGCGAACGCGCCGAGCTTCGGGCCGACGGACAGGTACCCGGTGACGGGCGTGGGCGAGCCCTGGTACGCGTCGGGCGTCCAGTAGTGGAACGGCACCGCGGCCATCTTGAACGCGACGCCCGTCGTGAGCAGCGCGAGGCCCATCCCGAGGCCCGGTGACAGCGGGGCGGTGCCGTTCACGACCTGCTCCAGGGCGGACGCGACGCCGTCGACGCGGGTCGTCCCGGTGAGGCCCCACACGAACGCCAGCCCGAACAGGAAGATCGCGCTCGAGAACGAGCCGAGCAGGAAGTACTTGATCGCACCCTCGGTGCTGTATCCGTCGGTCTTGTGGTAGCCCGCGAGCAGGTAGCCCGGCAGCACCATCAGCTCGAGGCCCAGGAACAGCACGAGGAGGTCCGCGGCGGCCGCGATCAGCATCGCGCCCGACATCGCGAACAGGAGGACCGCGGCGAACTCGGCGACCGGCAGGTCGCGCTCCTCGAGATAGTCCGGCGCGAACAGCATCGTCAGCGCGACGATGGTCACGAACAGCAGCTGCAGGAACGTCGTCAGCGGGTCGACGACGTACGCGCCGCCGAACGAGAGCGCCTTGCCGCCCGGTTCGCTCAGCGACGCCTGGCCCTCGATCGCGATCAGCGCCGCGACCAGCGCGAGCCCGCCGAACGTGACGATGAGCGCCGGGATGCTCCGACCCGGCAGGATGAAGTCGACCACGAGCACCGCGGCCGCGGCGAGGATCGCGGCGACGAACGGCGCGAGGACGGCGATGTCGTGGGCGGTCACGGTCGTCGGCCTCCTACCGCAGCACGCCGAGGGCGATCGGGGCCAGCTGCTGGATCGGCGCCAGCGCCGACTGCACCGACCCCTGCACGAGGTCGAGGACGAGGCCCGGGTACAGGCCGAACAGGACGACCATCGCGCCCAGTGGCACGAGCGTCAGCGCCTCGACCGGCCGCATGTCGGTGAGGTGCGACCCAACGCCCTTGAAGAAGTCCGACACGTCGCCGAAGAACATCCGCTGGAACATCCACAGCAGGTAGCCGGCGGCGAAGATCATGACGAACGTCGCCACCGCAGCGGCGAGCTGGCTGGCCTGGAAGGTCCCGACCAGCGTCAGGAACTCGCCCACGAACCCCGAGAGGCCCGGCAGGCCGACAGACGCGAACACGAAGAACCCGAACGCGGCCGCGTAGACCGGCATGCGCGCGCTGAGCCCGCCCATCTTGGCGATCGTCCGGTCGTGGGTGCGTTCGTAGATCACGCCGACCAGCAGGAACAGGGCGCCCGTGATCAGCCCGTGGTTGACCATCTGCAGGATCGCGCCCTGGAGGCCCTGCTCCGTGAACACGAAGATGCCCAGCGTCACGAACCCCATGTGGCTCACCGACGAGTAGGCGACGAGCTTCTTGAGGTCCGGCTGGACGAGCGCGACGATCGCGCCGTAGATGATCGCGATCAGGCTCAGGACGATGATCGCGGGCGCCCAGTCGTGCGCCGCCTGCGGGAACAGCGGGACGGCGAACCGGATGAAGCCGTAGGCGCCGAGCTTGAGCAGGATGCCGGCGAGGATGACGGATCCGGCGGTCGGCGCCTCGACGTGCGCGTCGGGCAGCCACGTGTGGAACGGGAACATCGGGACCTTGATCGCGAACGCGAGGAAGAAGGCGCCGAAGGCGAGGAACCCGAACGTCCCGCCGGTCGCGCCGGTGAGCGCGAAGTGGGACAGCTGCTGGACGTCGAACGCGCCCTGCCACGAGCCGGTGGCGCTCTGGAACGTGAACGCGGTCGCCAGGATCGCGACCAGCATCAGCAGCGAGCCGACGAGCGTGTACAGGACGAACTTGATCGTCGCGTAGATCCGGTTCGCGCCGCCCCAGATCCCGATGATCAGGTACATCGGGACGAGGACGACTTCCCAGAAGATGTAGAACAGGAACAGGTCCATCGCCACGAAGACGCCGGTCATGCCGGTCTCGAGGACGAGGAACGAGATCATGTACTCCTTGACCCGGTTCTGGATCGGGCCGAACGAGGCGAGGATCGAGATCCAGGTCAGCGTCGTGGTGAGCACGACCAGGACGAGCGACAGGCCGTCGACGCCGACGTGGTACTGGATGCCGAACAGGGGGATCCAGTCGAGCGCCGGCTCCGACACGAACACGCCCGCCGGCGGGTTCGGCCACAGGACGAGCATCGCGAGCGAGACGGCCCACGCCGCGAGCGCGAATCCGAGAGCGACGTAGCGCGCGACGTTCGGGCGACCCGACGGCGTCAGCGCCACCGCGATCGCTCCGAGCAGCGGCAGGAACGTCACGAGCGTCACGAGCGGGAGCCCGTTGAAGGCCGTCATCGCGGCGTCCCCACGATCACGAGGAACGACCCGGCCATGACCAGCAGCCCGATGGCGATGCCCAGCGCGTAGTTCTGGACGCGACCGGTCTGGATCCGGCGCAACCCGCCGCCCGCGTCACGGGTCAGCGTCCCGAGGCCGTTCACCGTCCCGTCGATGATCGTCCGGTCGAACCACCACAGGAACGCGGCCACGCGCCCGCCGATCCGGATGAACAGCAGGTCGTTGAGGTCGTCGAACCACCACTTGTTGAGCGAGCCGCGGTACGCGAACCGGGTCGCGCCGTTGAGCTGCGGCACCTTGACCGCGATGTCGCGCCGGCCGTTGCGGTTCAGCCAGCCGAAGACGTAGACGCCGACGGCGAGCCCGAGGGCCGCCACCGCGACGCTCGCGCCGATCAGGAAGCCGTCGATGCCGAACAGCGCGAACTCCTCGGGGTGGTGCTGCAGGATCTGCTCGCCCTGCGCGAACACCGGCTCGAGCCACGAGCCGAGCAGGCTGTTGCCGAACGGCAGCCCGAGGATCATGCCGAGGACGACGGACGGGATCGCGAGCAGGATCAGCGGCAGCGTCATCTGCCACGCGGACTCGTGGACGTTGGGTGCGGTATGCGGGTCGACGTGCGACTCGCCGTAGAAGGTCTTGCCCATGAGCCGCCACATGTAGAAGGCGGTCATCACGGCGACGATCAGCCCGATGAACCAGACCCACTGGAACCCGAGCTTGAACGCCTCGCCCAGGATCTCGTCCTTGGAGAAGAACCCGGCGAGCGGCGGGATGCCGGCGATCGCGATCGTGCCGATGAGCATCGTCCAGTGCGTGATCGGGATCTTCCGCCACAGGCCGCCCATGCGGTTCATGTCCTGCTCCTCGTGGACCGCGTGGATCACGGAACCGGAGCCGAGGAACAGCAGGCCCTTGAAGAAGCCGTGGGTCATCAGGTGGAAGATCGCCGCCGTGAACGCGCCGACGCCGAGTGCCGCGAACATGTACCCGAGCTGGCTCAGCGTCGAGTACGCCAGGACGCGCTTGATGTCCGTCTGGGTGAAGGCGATCGAGGCGGCGAAGATCGCGGCCGTCCATGCGCCGACCCCGAGCGCCGCGAACATGTAGCCGAGCTGGCTCAGCGTGGAGTACGCGAGCACCCGCTTGATGTCGGTCTG
>JAICUV010000093.1 GCA_025935655.1 Chloroflexota bacterium
CCACTGCTCCAGGCGCTCGAAGTCCACGACGGGACCCCACCGGTGCTGCTCATCGACGAGCTCGACCGCGCAGACGAGGAGTTCGAGGCGTACCTGCTCGAGATCCTGTCCGACTTCCAGGTCACCGTCCCCGAGATCGGGACGATCCGTGCCGCGAAGTCGCCGCGCGTGGTGCTGACCTCCAACCGGACGCGGGAGGTCCACGACGCGCTCAAGCGGCGCTGCCTCTACCACTGGATCGACTATCCGACGGCGACCAAGGAGTTCGAGATCGTGTCCACGCGCGTCCCGGACGCGCCGGCGCGACTCGCGCGCGAGGTGGTGACGTTCGTGCACCGGCTGCGGAGCGCGGACCTGACCAAGGTCCCGGGCGTCGCGGAGACCCTCGACTGGGCGTCTGCCCTGCTGTCGCTCGGCGCGGCCGAGCTCAGCCCCGACGTCGTCGACGAGACGCTGGGCGTCGTCCTCAAGTACGAGGAGGACATCCGCCAGGTTCGTGGCCAGGTCGCCGCCACCTATCTCGCCGAGGCCACGGCCCAGGCGTAGCGAACGTGGCGAGCTCCCCGGCGCGCCGGCCGCGCCCGCGGACCGCGGTACGGGTCGCGTTCACGGTCATCGCGGCGCTGCTCCTGGTCACGCTCGTGGTGCTCGTGCCGATGGTCGGGTTCGCCATCCTCTCGCCGTTCTCGGGCGTCCCGGTGCCCGGCGCGTGCGCCGGGGGGAGCGAGCTGCCGAACGCCCGGCACGCTTCCGTCCCGGGCCACGGCGAGGGAACCGTCATCGCCGCCGACGGGCCGACGACCGTGGTCGTGGTCGCCGGGCCCGACGGTCGCACGGCAGGCGGCTCGGTCCATGTCATCGCGGGTGGCCAGGCCGTGTTCAGCCTGCCGGTCGTCAGCCGGGCCGTCGCGGCCGGGGTGGGCGAGGGACGGGCGTACGTGTTCGATGACAAGATCGGCTACGTCCTGGGGGCCGCCAGCGGCCTGCCCGAGCACCGCATGCTCACGGTGGACAACTACCGGGGCCTCTACATGGCGGACGGCGTCGAGCATGTCCAGACCAGCCTCGAGATCGTCATCGTCGGCGCTCCCGGCCAGCCGTTCGTCGTCCAAGGCCTGCCCTTCGGCGCCGTCGTCGACGGCTGCCTCGTCGCGGCGGCGGTCGACGGCTGAGGAGCCGACAGCGGGTGGGCGAGCGAGGGACCGCGGCCGTTGTCGGCTAGGCTGTGCGCATGACCGAGTCCCCGCTCCTGCTCGCGCCCACCGGCGAGGTCATCGACGGCCGCCGCCTGCTGGCCGAGGCTGTGGGGTTCGGACGGGCGCTCCGCGCCGCCGGCCTGTCCGTGGACCTGGGCGCCGCGATCGACTTCGCGCGCGCCCTCGCCCTGCCGGGCGTGGACATCGGCCGCAGGGCCGTGGTGCGCGACACGGGCGCCGCCCTGTTCGTCCGCCGGCGGGACGACCGGGAGACGTACGACCGGGTGTTCGAGCAGTTCTGGCGGCGCCGCGGCCGGCGGCTGCCGACGACGCGGCTCGAGGGCATGACGCCGGACGCGATGCGCGAGGAGGGCGAGCCCGGCTCCAGCGACGAGGCGGGCGAGGAGGGCCGCGACGCCACGATGACCGAGCTCGCGACGATGGGCATCCAGGTCGCGACGGACGTCGACGAGGGCGGCGAGATCGAGGGCACCACGATCTCGCCCGACGCGTGGTCGAAGGGCGAGGTGCAGCGCCACCGGGACTTCGACCGCATGACGGCCGCCGAGCTGCGCGACGCCGAGCGGTTCGTGGACCTGCTCCGCCCGCGCCTGGAGCGTCGCAGGACGCGCCGGTTCGAGCTCCACCCGCACGGCCGCCGGCTCGCGCCGCGGGCGATGTTCCGCCAGAACCTCGCCACGGGCGAGCTCACCGAGTGGGTGTGGCGGCGCCAGCTCCGGGAGCCGCGCCAGCTCGTGGTCCTGTGCGACATCTCGGGGTCCATGGAGCGGCACTCGCGCCTGCTGCTCCGGTTCGTCCAGGCGCTCGCCCGCACGAACGAGGTGCGCACCGAGTCCTTCGTGTTCGGGACGCGTCTCACCCGGGTGACCCGCCTGATGAAGGACCGCGACCGGGACCGGGCGCTCGCCCGCGTGGCCGACAGCGTGACCGACTGGGCCGGCGGCACCCGGATCGGCGAGTCGTTCCGCGAGTTCAACCACAAGTGGGCCCGGCGGACGCTGCGCACGAGCGGCGTCGTGATCGTCGTCTCGGACGGCTGGGACCGCGGCGACCCGGCGCTCGTCGCCGCCGAGACCGCGCGCCTGCGCCGCAACTGCCACCGCCTCGTGTGGCTCAACCCGCTCGCGTCGGCGCCCGGCTACCAGCCGCTCGCGGCCGGCATGAAGGCGGCATACCCCTACATCGACGACTTCCTGCCCGCGGGGACGCTGGCGTCGCTCGAGCGCCTGGGCGAGGTGCTGGCGGGCTCGTCGCAGGGCACGGCACGGCGCGGGTCCGCGGTCACGCACGCCGCCGGCGTCACGCCGTCGCTGGGCCTCCATGCCCCCGAGGTGGCGCCCGCGCCGCCACGCGTCGTCGAGTCCCCGTTCCAGGACGCCGACCGGGCGCGTCCGCTCCGCTAGCCGCAGGACCGGAGGATCGCGATGCAGGAGCTGCTGGACACGCTGGCCGGGTGGACCGCCGAGGGCGCGGGCGTGGGCCGCGCGGTCGTCGTGCGGACGTTCGGCTCCGCGCCGCGGCCCGAGGGCGCGGTGCTCCTGGTGACCGACGACGGCCGCCTCGCCGGGTCGGTGTCCGGTGGCTGCGTCGAGGGCGCGGCCGCGGAGGAGATCTGGGACGCGCGCAAGACCGGTCGTGAGCGCGTCATCCGCTACGGCATCAGCGACGAGCAGGCGTGGGACGTCGGCCTCGCCTGCGGGGGCACGATCGACGTCCTGATCTCGCCGGCCGTCCCCGCGGTCGCCGTGGACGCCGCGCGCGAGACGAAGGAGGGGAGGGGAGGCGGCCGGGCGATCGTCACCCCGCTCCCCGCGGATGCGCCAGGTGCCGCGTTCGGCGCGCATCCCCGCGGCACCGGTGCCGAGCCCGCGACCCCGCTCGTCGTCCACGACGACGGGAGCCTGGAGGGCACGCTCGGGGACGCGACCCTCGACGCCCGGGTCGTCGAGGCGGCGCGCGACGCGCTCGCGCATGGCGTCTCGCGGACCATCGAGCTGGGCGGAAGGCAGCTGTTCATCGAGTCGTACCCGGTCCGACCGCGCCTGGTCGTCGTCGGCGCCGTGGAGGTGTCGCGGACGCTCGTGCGCCTCGCGAGGGAGCTGGGCTACGAGACGGTGGTCATCGACGGGCGCGCGGCGTTCGCCACCGAGGCGCGGTTCCCGGACGTGGACCGGCTCATCGTCGGCTGGCCGGACGAGGTCGCCGACGAGATCGGCCTGGGGCCCGCGGACGCCGTCGCGGTCCTCACCCACGACGTGAAGTTCGACGAGCCCGCGATCGTCGCGGCGCTCGCACGCGGGTGCCGGTACGTCGGCGCGGTGGGCTCGAAGAAGACCCAGGCCGATCGCCGGGCCAGGCTGCTCGAGGCCGGCGTCACGCCGGACGCCCTCGCACGGCTGCGCGGCCCGATCGGGCTGGACCTCGGCGGGCGGCTGCCCGCGGAGACGGCCCTGGCGATCATGGCCGAGGTGGTCGCCGAGCGGCGCTCGGGCTCGGGGCGGCCGATGCGCGAGCTCGCCCGAGAGCGCGAGGCGGCGATGGCTGCAGGGACGGCCTGAGTGCGCGTCGTGGCGGTCGTCCTCGCGGCGGGCGCGGGGGAGCGGTTCGGCTCGGCGAAGCAGCTCGCCCCGCTCGGCGGGCGCCCGCTCCTCCAGCACCCGCTCGACGCGCTGGCGGCCGCGGGCGTGGACGACGTCGTGGTCGTCCTCGGTGACGAGGCGCCGAGGATCGAGGCGGCGCTCGACTGGCGCGCGGAGCGTCGACGCGTCAACCCCCGGCCCCAGGACGGCCTCGCGAGCTCGCTCCGCGTGGGCCTCGATGCCGCGGCCGAGGACCCCGCCGTCGAGGCCGTGCTGATCGTGCTGGGCGACCAGCCCACGGTCCGGCCCGACGTCATGCGTGCCGTCCTCGATGCCGCGGCCGAGACGGACCGCCCGATCGTCCGCCCGCGATATGCCGCGGACGGCGCGCCGAACCCCGTCCTCGTGCGCAGGGATGCGTGGGCGCTCGCGGCCGGCCTCGACGGCGACCGCGGCCTGGGACCGCTGCTCGCCCAGCGGCCGGAGCTCGTGCACGACGTGCCCGTGGATGGGACCATCCCGGATGTGGACACGCCCGCGGACCTGGCCGCGCTCGACGACTCGACGCCGGTCGAGGCACCGCGGTGAGCCCGCGCAAGGCGCGCGCGGGCCGGACCCCCGAGCCCGCGCCGGTACCGGGCCCCGGCAGTCCCGCGGCGCTCGAGGCGGACTGGGCGTCGCGGGTCCGTGCGAACCGCGAGCAGGCGGAGCGCATGCGCGAGACGCAGGCGGGCGACTTCTACGCGCCGGTGTCGTCGCTGTTCGTGGCGGACCCGCGTCGCACCGGGGAGCCCGCCCTGGACCAGCTGTTCGAGCAGGCGGGCTCCAACGAGACCTGGCTGGACATCGGCGCGGGCGCCGGCCGCTACGCGCTGCCGCTCGCGCTCCGCGTCCGGGAGGTCATCGCGGTCGAGCCCTCGCCGGGCATGCGCCGCGCGTTGCGCACGGGGATGGGGGAGCACGGCATCACGAACGTCCGGGTCGTGCCCGCGGCGTGGCCGGAGGGGATCGACCAGCTGGGCGAGCTGCCGGCCGCCGACGTCGCGCTCATCGCCCACGTGGGCTACGACATCGAGGACATCGGCCCCTTCCTCGATGCGCTGGAGGCCGCGACCCGGCGGCGTGGCGTCGCCATCCCCACCGACCGCAGCCCGGCCTCGGTCGCCGACCCGTTCTGGCCGCTGGTCCACGGCGAGGCCCGGGTCGCGCTGCCGGCCCTCCCCGAGCTCCTCGCGCTGCTGCTGGCGCGCGGTCGAGAGCCGGTCGTGACCGTCGCCGAACGGTCTCCGCGCGCCTTCGAGTCCGTCGAGGCGCTCACCGCGTTCCTGCGCCGCCAGCTGTTCATCGCCGAGGGCGGCGAGAAGGACGTCCACTTCCGGGCGATCCTGCCGGACCACATCACGCGCCGCGACGGCGCCTGGACGCTCACCGACCCGCCCCAGGGCTCGCTGGGCGTCGTCACCTGGCCGATCACCCGCTGACCGCGGCGGTCGGGTGGGCCCGACCCGACGGTGCGTCACGTGCTCAGCGCGCCCGGCGCGACACCCCATTGACGGCGCAACGACCGCGCGCGGATACTTCCGCCCTCCGAACGATCCCCTTCGATCCGTGCTCGCGGTCGCCGCAAATCCGGTGACGTCGCGATACCGAATGTCCAGGCAGCACGCCGAGCCCCCCGCGTCCCGCGACGGGCCCGACAGGAGGTTTCCGCCCCCCGGGGCGGAAGGAGGGATGGCCGCGCATGATCCCCGGTCAGTTCGACTACGTCCGTCCGGGCAACCTCGACGAGACGCTGCGGATCCTCAAGGACCGCGAGGGTGAGGCGAAGATCCTCTCGGGCGGCTACAGCCTCATCCCGTTGCTCAAGCTGCGCCTCGCGCAGCCGGGCCTGCTGGTCGACATCCAGGCGGTCGGCGGGCTCGACGGGATCATCCGGACGGACGACGACTGGCGGATCGGGAGCCGCGCGACCCATCGCTCGATCCTCGAGCACGCCGGACTCACCGCCGAGCACGCGCTCATCGGTGATGCGGCGAGTGGCATCGGCGACCCGCAGGTCCGCAACTGGGGGACGATCGGCGGCTCCGTGGCGCACGCGGACCCGGGCTCGGACTGGCCGGCGGTCCTGCTCGCGCTCCGCGCCTCCGTCGTCGTGCGCAGCCTCGACGGCGAGCGCGTCCTCCCGGCGCGCGGCTTCTTCCTGGACACGTTCCAGACGGGCATCGAGCCCACGGAGGTCCTGACCGAGATCCGGATCCCGCACGCCGCCCCGCGCACGGGCAGCGCCTACGAGAAGCTCGAGCGTCGCGCGGGCGACTTCGCCACGGTGGGCGTGGCCGCGGTGCTGACGCTCGCCGCTGACGGGTCCATCGCCGCCGCCGGCGTGGCGCTCACGGCCGTCAACGACGCGCCGTTCGCCGCGACCGACGCAGAGGCCGCCCTCCTGGGCGCCCGACCCGACAACGATGCGTTCGCGACGGCCGCCGGGGCGGCCGCGGCACAGTCGAAACCGGTCTCCGACAGCCACGGACCGGCCGACTACAAGCTGGCGATGGTCCGCGAGATCACGGCCCGGGCGCTCCGCCAGGCCGCCGCACGCGCGCATGGCGCCTGAGGAGCGAGCGATGACGAAGCAGCACATCACGGTCACCGTCAACGGGACGGCCCGCGAGGCGGACGTCGAGCCCCGCCTCCTCCTCGTCCATCTCCTGCGCGACGTGTTCGGGCTCACCGGCACGCACACCGGCTGCGACACGAGCAACTGCGGCGCGTGCACGATCCACGTGAACGGCAACAGCGCGAAGTCGTGCACGATGCTCGCCGTCCAGGCGGACGGGGCCGACATCCGCACGATCGAGGGCATGGAGGTGGGCGGCAAGCTCCACCCGCTCCAGCAGGCGTTCTGGGACTGCCACGGCCTGCAGTGCGGGTTCTGCACGCCGGGGATGATCATGCAGTCCGCCTGGCTGCTCGAGCACAACCCGGACCCCACCGACGACGAGGTGCGCGAGGGGATCGCGGGCAACCTCTGCCGGTGCACGGGGTACGTGAACATCGTCAAGGCCGTCCAGCAGGCCGCCGGTGAGCTTCGTGCCGCCGAGCCCGCCGCCGGCACCCCCGCCTGAGCGCCGAGGAGACGCTGATGACGACCGAGGCACAGGCGCCCACCACCACCGAGGAAGTGGGCGGGATGGGCCACTCCAAGAAGCGCAAGGAGGACCCGCGCTTCATCCGCGGCCAGGGCGAGTACATCGAGGACGTCGTCCTGCCGAACATGGTCTGGATGGACATCGTCCGGACGCCGTACGCGCACGCGAAGATCAAGTCGATCGACGCGAGCGAGGCGCTCAAGATGCCGGGCGTGCTCGCGGTGATCACGGGCAAGGACCTCGAGGCGGCCGGGCTCCACTGGATGCCCACGCTCGCCGGCGACAAGCAGATGGTGCTGCCGGTCGACGAGGTCATGTACCAGAGCCAGGAGGTGGCGGCGGTCATCGCCGAGACCCGCTACCAGGCGGCCGATGCGATCACGGCGGTGTACGTGGACTACGAGCCGCTGCCCGTCATCGTCGACCCCTACAAGGCGCTCGAGCCGGACGCCCCGGTCCTCCGCCCCGACCGCGGACCCGACAAGCAGCACAACCGCATCTGGCACTGGGAGTCCGGGGACCGGGCCGCGACCGACGCAGCGCTCGCCGCCTCGGACAAGGTCGTGCCGATCGACGTCTACATCCCGCGGATCCACGTCGCCTCCATCGAGACCTGCGGCTGCATCGCGGACTATGACCCGGTCCGCGCCCATCTCGACTTCCACGTCACGAGCCAGGCGCCGCACGTCTACCGGACGGTCATCAGCCTCGTGTCGGGGATCCCGGAGTCCTCGATCCGGGTCAAGACCCACGACATCGGCGGCGGGTTCGGCGGCAAGGTGCCGGTCTACCCGGGCTACGTCATCGCGATCGTCGCCTCGCTCACGCTCGGCCGGCCGGTCAAGTGGATCGAGGACCGGAGCGAGAACCTCCAGGCCGACAGCTTCGCGCGGGACTACCACGTCCACGCGGAGCTGGGGCTCACCAACGACGGCACGATCACGGGGCTGCGCGTCAAGACGCTGGCGGATCACGGCTATGCCGACGCGGCCGCCGATCCCTCGAAGTACCCGGCCGGGCTGTTCAACGTCATCACCGGCTCCTACGACATGCCCCAGGCGTTCGTCGAGGTCGACGCGGCCTACACCAACAAGCCGCCCGGCGGCGTCGCCTACCGCTGCTCGTTCCGGGTCACGGAGGCGGTGCACACGATCGAGCGGCTGGTCGACGAGGCAGCCCGCGTCGTGGGCATGGATCCCGCGGCGTTCCGGATGAAGAACTTCATCCGCAAGGACCAGTTCCCGTACCACACGCCCACCGGCTGGGACTACGACTCGGGCGACTACCACACGGCGCTCCAGAAGGCGCTCGACATGATCGGCTACGACGAGCTGCGCAGGGAGCAGGCCGAGAAGCGGGCCCGCGGCGAGCTGATGGGGATCGGGATCAGCTCGTTCACGGAGATCGTCGGCGCCGGCCCGTCGCACGACTTCGACATCATCGGCATCAAGATGTTCGACTCGGCGGAGATCCGGGTCCACCCCACGGGCTCCGCGATCCTCCGCCTCGGGGTCCAGAGCCAGGGCCAGGGCCACGAGACCACGTTCGCCCAGATCGTCGCGGAAGAGCTGGGCATCCCGATGTCCAAGGTCATGGTGGAGGAGGGCGACACCGACACGGCGCCCTACGGCCTCGGCACGTACGCGTCGCGGTCCACGCCCACCGCCGGGGCCGCGACGGCCATCGCGGCCCGCAAGATCAAGGAGAAGACCCGCCTGCTCGCCGCCCATCTCCTCGAGTGCTCGCCCGACGACCTCGAGTGGACGCCCGGCCAGTGGAACGTCAAGGGCTCGCCCGACCGGTTCAAGACGATCGCCGAGCTCGCCTTCGCCGCCTACACCAACCATCCCGCCGGGATGGAGGCGGGGCTCGAGGCGACCGACTACTACGACCCGCCCAACCTCACCTTCCCGTTCGGCTCGTACATCTGCGTCGTCGACATCGACAAGGGGACCGGGCAAGTCAAGGTCCGCCGCTTCGTGGCGATCGACGACTGCGGCAACATCATCAACCCGATGATCGTGGACGGACAGATCCACGGCGGCCTGACGATGGGACTCGCCCCCGCGCTGTACGAGGAGATCTCGTACGACGAGAACGGCAACAACCTCGCCGGGACGTTCATGGACTACCTGCTGCCCACCGCGCTGGAGACGCCTGCCTGGGAGACGGGCAAGACCATCACCCCGTCGCCGCACCACCCGCTGGGCGCGAAGGGGGTGGGGGAGTCGGCGACCGTCGGCGCGCCCCCGGCCATCGCCAACGCCGTGGTGGACGCGCTCGCGCACCTCGGCGTGACCAACGTGGACATCCCCATCACCCCGCAGAAGGTGTGGCGGATCCTCCACGAGAAGGGTGTCGTCTAGCCGATGCCGAACCGGAGCCTGGCGCCGCGGATCGCGGCGCTGGAGGCGGACGGGAGCCGCTTCGCGGTCGCCACGGTGGTGGCGGTCCAGCGGCCGACGTCCGCCAAGCCCGGGGCCCGCGGGATCATCCATCCCGACGGGACCATCGAGGGCTGGGTCGGCGGCAGCTGCGCCCAGCCCGTTGTCGTCCGGGAGGCGCTCCGGGCGCTCGTCGACGGCCAGCCACGGCTGCTCCGGCTGTCGAAGTCGGGGTCCGCGGAGGGCCGCCGGGCCGATGGCGTCGTGGAGCTCGTCATGACCTGCCACTCGGGCGGGACCCTGGAGATCTACGTGGAACCGCACGTCCCCGCACCCCAGCTGTGGCTGGTCGGCACGACGCCGATCGTCGGCGCGCTCGCGTCCCTCGGGTCAGCGGCCGGCTGGCGCGTCAGCGTGTTCGATCCCGAGGCGGACCCGGAGGCCTTCCCCGGCGCCGAGCGCGTGCTCGAGGAGACCGCGCTGGCACGGTTCGAGCCCGACGTGGCGCCGCACGTCATCGTCGCGACGCAGGGAATCTGGGACGAGGAGGCGCTGCGCTCCGTGTTCCGGCGTGACGTCTCGTACGTGGGCCTCGTGGCCTCGCCGACGCGCGCGCAGCACGTCCGTGCGTGGCTGCGCGACGAGGGCGGCGTGAGCGACGAACGCCTGGCGGCGCTGCGGGCGCCGGCGGGCCTCGACCTCGGCGCGGAGACGGCCGAGGAGATCGCGATCTCGATCCTGGGCGAGCTCGTCCAGGTCCGCCGCGGGACCGCCTCGTTCGTGGCGGCGCCCGGCCCGGCGACGCTCGCCGGCGAGGCGGGGATCGCGGCCCAGGAGATCGCGCTCGCGCCCGTCGTGGACGACATCGTGCTCGTCGACCCGGTGTGCGGGATGACCGTCGACCGGGCCCGGGCCCGCCACCTCGCCGAGCACGAGGGCGTGGTCTACGCGTTCTGCCGCATGGGCTGCCGGACCGCGTTCATCCAGGAGCCGGGGGCGTACGTCCCCGGCCCATTCGCCCCTGCCGGCGCCGGGGCCTGACCCGCCCATCCACGGAGGTATCGATGCAGTTCTCGGGCACCGTCCAGATCGCCGCTCCCCGCGCCCGCGTCTGGGAGTTCCTCATGGACCCGGACCAGGTCGGCTCGTGCGGCCCGGGCGTGGAGTCGATCGAGGTGATCGATGCGGACCACTTCAAGGCGAAGGCGAAGGTGGGCATCGGGTTCATCTCCGCCCGGTTCGTCGTGGACATGACGGTCGCCGAGCGCAACGAGCCCGAGCTCGCGGTCCTCAAGGCTCACGGACAGGCGCCGGGCTCCGCCGTGGATGCGACCGCGAACATGCACCTGGCCGGGCCCGACGAGGGCCCGACGACCATGGACTGGTCCGCGGACGTGACGATCTCCGGGACGCTCGCCTCGGTCGGGGCACGGATGATCGAGGGCACCGCCAACAAGATGATCGGCCAGACCTTCGACTGCATCAGGGCGAAGCTCGAGGCCGGCTGAGCGGGTCAGCCGTCGCGGCGGACGTCCCAGTGGGAGGCGTGCTCGAGGGCCTCGGACACCGAGCGCACCACGTCGATCCGCGCGTTCGGGTAGCCCGCGACGTGGAGCCGGCGCTCGACCTCGACCGCAGCGACGGGTCCGGCATCGTCACTGTCGGTGCGCTCGACCTCGTCCCGGGCCTGCTCGAAGGCCTTCACGAACGCCTGGTCGTCCCACGGGCTGAGGCGCGCCCGGATGTGCAGGGTCGTCATCGCAGTACCTCCGCCCCTGATTGTGCTCCTGTCCCGGCAGATCGGCAGAGTCCGACGGCCCCGTTCACCGGGCCTGCCCGACAGGTGCGATCCTGATGGCCATGGAGCGCCTCCACGCGGTCATCGGCCCGCTCTCGACCAACGTCTACGTCCTGGGCGACCCCGCGACGCGCGAGGCGATCGCGGTCGACACCGCGATCCCATGCCTGCCCTGGATCGCGGGCGCGCTCGCGGCGCGCGAGTGGACGCTCAAGCTGATCGTGAGCACCCACGGCCACTGGGACCACACGGGCGCCAACGCGGCCGTCGCCGAGCACACGGGTGCGCCCATCGCGGTCCATCCCCTGGACGCGCACCGCCTGACCGACCCCCAGCCGCTGTACGCGGCGTTCGACATCCCGCCGTCCGTGCCCGCGGTGGAGCTGGCCGAGGGCGGCGAGATCCGGTTCGGCGACATCCGGCTGCGCGTGCTGCACACGCCGGGCCACACCGAGGGCTCGGTCTGCCTGCTCTCGGCCGACGACGGGCTGCTCCTCAGCGGCGACACGCTGTTCTCGGGCGGGTGGGGCCGCGTCGACCTCCCGGGCGGGTCCCCCGAGCTGATGGTCGAGTCGCTCGGCCGGCTGGCCGAGCTCGAGGACCACCTGCGGGTGCTCCCGGGCCACGGCGCCGCGACGACGATCGGCCGCGAACGACCGTGGATGGAGATGGTCCGTCGGGACGGCCGGCTGCCCATGTAGCGTCGCCGGACGGCGGCCGCCTCGGGCACCCGCCCGCGGTCCCCAGGACCATGAGATCGCCCACGGGACGCCTTCCGGGACGA
>JAICUV010000251.1 GCA_025935655.1 Chloroflexota bacterium
GACCTGCTTCGGGAGGTCGAGGAAACGCGGCAGCTCCATGGGTCGATGAGACCGCGGGGATGTGTCCGCGCGCGCTGCGAGGGGCGCGCCCGCAGTCGCAGGTTCGTTGCAGGCATGCCGTTCGTGCCCGATGCTTCCCCCATGCTCGACTGGATCACGGCAGACCCCGGCGGCGCGCTCGTCAAGATCATCGGGGCGATCGCGATCGTCGCGATGTCGATCGCGGTCTGGATCCAGCTCGACAAGCGGACGCGCGCGAACGGCGGCGGCGTGCTCGCGGGCGGAGTGCTCGGGGTGGGGATCGCGCTGCTGGTGGTGTCGCTGATCCCCGGCCTGTTCCCGTTCGAGATCGGGATCACCGTGCTGTTCCTCGCGTTCGTCGTGCTGTACCGGCCCGATGTCGTGGTCCGCGCGACCGGCGGCCCGCGCAAGGAATGGATGGCGCTCCACGAGGGTCGCGAGCTCGCCGTGCTGGTCTGGGAGCGCGGCGGCCCGCGCGCCGCAAGATCCGACGCCGAGATCCAGTCGCGGCTCGCCGGCCTGTCGAAGCTCGAGACGCCGGCGACGCGCGAATACCTCTCGCTCGTGCGCCAGACGCTGTTCTCCGATCCCGGCGACCCGGCGCTGGACAGCGCGCGGGCGCAACTGGCGGCAGCCGACGCCGCCTTGCGCGAGTCCCTGGGCGTGCGCCCGGTCTGGGAACGCTCCCTCGAGCGACGGGCCCGCGGCGAGGCGCCCGCCGAGTAGGTCGCCGCGCGCGGGGTGGGCGTGACTGGCGGGTGAGTCGGGGATAAGCGACCGGCGAGCGAGCGTCGTCATGCTCGGGGCGTGGACGACCTGGCCGTCGGACGGATCCTCCGGGCGGTGCGCGTGCGGCGGGGGCTGCGGCAGTCCGACCTCGCGGCGGCGGCCGGGGTGTCGCAGTCGACGGTGTCGCGGCTCGAGCGCGGGGTGCTCGGACCCGTGCCCATCTCGAAGCTGCGCGCGGTGGCGGAGGCCCTCGAGGTCCGCGCGACGGTCCGGCTCCAGGGGACGGGCGCGGACCTGGACCGGCTGCTCGCAGCCGCGCATTCCGGGATGCACGAGGAGCTCGCTCGCATGTTCAGCGGGCTGCCGGCCCGGGTGTCACTGCCCGAGGTGACGTTCGCGATCTACGGCGAGCGCGGGGCGATCGACGTGCTCGCGTGGCATGCGCCGACGCGCAGCCTCCTGGTCATCGAGCTCAAGACGGAGCTCGTGGACATGCAGGAGACCGTCGGGACGCTGGATCGGAAGGTCCGCCTGGCGATGCAGGTCGCGCGCGAGCGGGGCTGGGACCCGCTGACGGTGTCGAGCTGGCTGCTCATCGCGGAGTCGCCGCGCAACCGGCGGGCCGTGGCCGGGCACGCGGCGATGCTGAAGCAGCGGTTCACGTCCGATGGGCATGCGATGGCCGCGTGGTTGCGTCGACCCGTGGGCCGGGTCCACGCCCTGTCCTTCCTGTCAGCCAGTCACGGGGTGGGTACTGGACGACGGCTGGCGCCGGTGTCGCGGGTCCGGCGGCGCGGCCACGCACGGCCCGAGGGCGCGCGGTAGTCATCCAGTCACCGGGTGGGCACTATCCGGGCGACCCGGCCGATAGCAGTCACCCGGCGCATGAATGAGCAACGGGGGCGCTCGCCGGGACGCTACCAGTCGCCCGGTGACTGGATGGCGGGAGGCCGCTGTCTACGACCCATGGGGTGACTGTGAGACAGATGGCCCACAACCGAACGCCCGTTCTGTGGACAACCCTCCCCGCGACGGTGGAAGACCGCTCCCCGCGCCGTGCACAACTCCCCGCCGAACGTGGACGAACGCCTCCCGAGCGTGGACCGGGCGGACCTGAGCGTGGAGGCGCCGAGAAACCACATCTTGCGATGCGATCACCCTCGACACCACTACATGTTGTGTTTTTGGGCTTGACCCACGCCCCCCAACGTCCTACCGTATACAGGTCGCCCTGACGCCGGACGACCCCAGGAACGCACACCGGAGCACGGCCGAACAGGCCGCGAACCGGACCAGGAGACAGCCGGCACCAGCAAGACCCGACGGACGATCGCGCAGCTACGGTCACCCCCTTCGTGACCGCGGGATCGACAACCGGACGGCGCCCAGACCAAGCCCCGAAGCTTCCCGCCTGGCACCCGGGAACCACGGACGAGGCGAAGGCACCCATCCGGGCCGCTCGGCAATGGGGAACGTCCGCTCCCAGCGGACACGGAGGAGTAGGAAACGACATGGCCCAGGCTCGCGAGGTTGTCCCGGTGATGGACGCAAAGGCAGCGCCCAAGCGCGCGAAGGCAGGGAGCCACGCCACCCAGACCCGCAAGGGCCTCGGCGGCCCGTACGGTGCCAGCTTCACGGGTGTCGGTACCCGCGGCCTCACGTTCGAGCGCCGCTGGACGCGCCCCGGTGTCCACCCCTACGACGAGATCACCTGGGAGTACCGGACCGCCGGCATCTCCAGCGAGACCGGCAAGACGGTCTTCGAGCAGAAGGACGTCGAGGTCCCGGCGTTCTGGAGCCAGCTCGCCACCAACGTCGTGGTCAGCAAGTACTTCCGCGGCCACGTCGGCACGCCGGAGCGCGAGCACAGCGTCAAGCAGCTGATCGACCGCGTCGTCAACACGATCGCGGCGTGGGCGGAGACGAACCGCTACTTCGCGACGGACGAGGACCTGGCGTCGTTCCAGGCGGAGCTCACCCACCTGCTCGTCCACCAGAAGATGGCGTTCAACTCGCCGGTCTGGTTCAACGTCGGGATCGAGGCGAAGCCGCAGTGCTCCGCGTGCTTCATCAACTCGGTCCAGGACAACATGGGCTCGATCATGGACCTCGCCAAGACCGAGGCCATGCTGTTCAAGTACGGCTCGGGCGCGGGCGTGAACCTGTCCCCCATCCGCTCGTCCAAGGCCAAGATGACCGGTGGCGGCATCGCCTCGGGCCCGGTCAGCTTCATGCGCGGCTATGACGCGTTCGCGGGCGTGATCAAGTCGGGCGGCAAGACCCGCCGCGCGGCGAAGATGGTCATCCTGGACGTCGATCACCCGGACGTCATCGACTTCATCGACTCCAAGGCGCTCGAGGAGAAGAAGGCCTGGGCCCTCATCGAGCAGGGCTACGACCCGAGCTTCACGGGCGAGGCCTACGGCTCCGTCTTCTTCCAGAACGCCAACCACTCCGTGCGCGTCACGGACGAGTTCATGAAGGCCGTCGAGCGCGACGCCGAGTGGCAGACGCACGAGGTCAACGACGGCCAGCCGGCCGGGACGTACAAGGCGCGGGACATCTTCCGCAAGATGGCGGACGCGGCCCACCTGTGCGGCGACCCGGGCATCCAGTACGACACCACGATCAACGACTGGCACACGAGCGCGGCCACGGACCGGATCTACGCGTCCAACCCGTGCTCGGAGTACATGTTCCTCAACGACACGGCGTGCAACCTCGCGTCCCTGAACCTCATGAAGTTCGTCCAGCCGGACGGCGAGTTCGACGTGGACGCGTTCCGGTTCGCCGCCAAGGTCACGATCACGGCGCAGGAGATCCTGGTCGACAACGCCAGCTACCCCACGCCGAAGATCGAGGAGAACAGCCACCGCTTCCGGCCGCTCGGCCTGGGCTACGCCAACCTCGGCGCGCTGCTCATGAACCGCGGCCTCGCGTACGACTCGGACGAGGGCCGCAACTACGCGGGCGCGATCACCGCGCTGATGCACGGCGAGGCCTACCGCCAGAGCTCGGTCATCGCGCGTGACCACGGCGGCGCGTTCGTGGACTACGACACCAACCGCAGCTCGTTCCTGCGGGTCATCGGCAAGCACCGCGACGCGGCGTACCGGCTGCCCGAGGACGGCGTCCCCCAGCCGATGCTGGAGAACGTCCGCCAGCTCTACGACGAGGTCCTGGAGCTGGGCGAGGCCAACGGCTACCGCAACGCGCAGGTCACCGTGCTCGCGCCCACCGGCACCATCGCGTTCATGATGGACTGCGACACCACCGGCATCGAGCCGGACATCGCGCTCATCAAGTACAAGAAGCTCGTCGGCGAGGGCTACCTCAAGATCGTCAACCAGACGGTCCCGGCGGCCCTGCGCAAGCTCGGCTACGACGCGACGCAGGTCGAGGAGATCCTCGCCTACGTCAACGAGCACGAGACCATCGAGGGCGCGCCCGGCCTCAAGCCGGAGCACCTGCCGGTCTTCGACTGCGCGTTCAAGCCGGTCAACGGCGAGCGGTCCATCCACTACATGGGCCACGTCCGGATGATGGGCGCGGTCCAGCCGTTCCTGTCCGGCGCGATCAGCAAGACCGTCAACATGCCCGAGGCCGCCACGGCCGAGGAGATCGAGACGGTCTACCTCGAGGGCTGGAAGCAGGGCCTCAAGGCCATCGCGATCTACCGCGACGGCTCGAAGCGCAGCCAGCCGCTGTCCACCGGCAAGAAGAAGGACGGCGAGGCGGAGCTCTCGCCCGAAGAGTCCGAAACCATTGAAAGCCTGCGCAGGCAGCTCGCGGCGGCCCAGGTGGAGGCCACGCGCCCGCACCGCCGCCGGCTCCCCGCCGAGCGGACCGCGCTGACGCACCGCTTCGACATCGCCGGCCACGAGGGCTACATCACCGTCGGCCTGTACCCGGACGGCCAGCCCGGCGAGATCTTCCTCAAGATGGCCAAGGAAGGCTCCACGATCAGCGGCCTCATGGACACGCTGGCCACCTCGGTGAGCCTGGCGCTCCAGTACGGCGTGCCGCTGAAGGACGTGGTGAACAAGTTCGCCCACGTGCGGTTCGAGCCCAGTGGCTTCACCGGCAACCCGGAGATCCCGATCGCGAAGTCGCTCGTGGACTACATCTTCCGGTGGCTGGGCAGCCGCTTCCTCGCGGACGAGGAGAAGGGCGCCCTGGGCCTCATCGACCGGTCAGCGGTGGTCACGGA
>JAICUV010000382.1 GCA_025935655.1 Chloroflexota bacterium
CCGAGCGACGCCTTGTCCTCATCGGACAGGAACCGTGAGCCGAGCCACCGGAAGATGTAGTCGACGATCGACTTGGCGATCGGGATCTCGCTGTTGCCGGTGAAGCCGGATGGCTCGAACCGGACGTGCGCGAACTTGTTCACCAGGTCGCGGAGCGGAACGCCGTACTGGAGCGAGACGGACACGGTCGTGGCGAACGCGTCCATCAGGCCGGAGACCGTCGACCCTTCCTTGGCCATCTTCAGGAAGATCTCGCCGGGCTGCCCGTCCGGGTAGAGCCCCACGGTGATGTAGCCCTCGTGGCCCGCGATGTCGAACTTGTGGGTCACCGCGGTCCGCTCGGCCGGGAGCCGGCGGCGGTGCGGCTTGCCCGCTTCGACGTTCGCCGACGCGAGCTGCTCCTGGAGCTGCTTGATGAGGGACTGCTGCTCCGCAGAGCCCTCGTCCTTCTTCTTGCCGGTGCTCAGCGGCTGGCTGCGCTTGCTGTTGTCGCGGTAGATCGCGATCGCCTTGAGGCCCTGCTTCCAGCCCTCGAGGTAGACCTGCTCGATCTCCTCGGCGGTGGCGGCCTCCGGCATGTTCACGGTCTTGCTGATCGCGCCGGAGATGAACGGCTGGACCGCGCCCATCATCCGGATGTGGCCCATGTAGTGGATGCTCCGGGTGCCGTTGACCGGCTTGAACGCGCAGTCGAAGACCGGCAGGTGCTCCGGCTTCAGGCCCGGCGCGCCCTCGATCGTCTCCTTCTCGTTGACGTAGTCGAGGATCTCCTGGACCTGCTCCGCGCTGTAGCCGAGCTTCTTGAGCCCGACCGGCACGGTCTGGTTGACGATCTTGAGGAAGCCCTCGCCGACGAGCTTCTTGTACTTGATGAGGGCGATGTCCGGTTCGATGCCGGTGGTGTCGCAATCCATCATGAACGCGATCGTCCCGGTCGGGGCGAGCACGGTCACCTGGGCGTTGCGGTAGCCGTAGTCCTTGCCGAGCTCGAGGGCCTCGTCGTAGACGAGCTTCGCGGCATCGAGGATGTCCTGCGGGACGCCTTCCTTCTTCAGCGCGTAGGCGGCGTCGCGATGCTTGCCGATGACGCGGAGGAAGGGAGCGCGATTCACGTCGTACTCGAGGAACGGCCCACCGTGATCTCGAGCGACCACCGAGGACTGCCGGTACGCCTCGCCGTGCATGATCGCGGTCAGGCCGGCCGCGAAGTTGCGACCCGTCTCGGAGTCGTACGCGAGGCCGCGTGACATCAGCAGGGCGCCGAGGTTCGCGTAGCCCAGGCCGAGCGGCCGGAACTTGTGGCTGTTCTCCTCGATCCGCGGCGTCGGGTAGGACGCGTTGTCGACGAGGATCTCCTGCGCCGTGATCGTCAGCCGGGCCGCGTAGCGGTACGCCTCGACGTCGAACTCGCCGTCGTCCTTGACGAACTTCAGGAGGTTGAGGCTCGCCAGGTTGCAGGCGGTGTCGTTGAGGAACATGTACTCGGAGCACGGGTTGGACGCGTAGATCCGATCCGTGTTCGCGGACGTGTGCCAGTCGTTGATGGTCGTGTCGTACTGGATCCCCGGGTCGCCGCAGATCCAGGCCGCGTCGGCCATGCGCCGGAAGATGTCCCGGGCGCTGAGCTCCTCGACGGGCTCGCCCGTGGTCACCGACTTCGTCGTCCACTGGCCGTCGTTCTCGACCGCGCGCATGAACTCGTCCGTGACGCGGACGCTGTGGTTGGCGTTCTGGAAGAAGACGCTGCCGTAGGCCTCACCGGTGAAGCTCGGGTCGTAGCCCTGCTCGATGAGGGCCCAGGCCTTCTTCTCCTCGTGGGCCTTCGAGTCGATGAACTCGAGGACGTCCGGGTGGTCCGCATCGAGGATCACCATCTTCGCGGCGCGACGCGTCTTGCCGCCCGACTTGATGACGCCGGCGAAGGCGTCGTAGCCCTTCATGAAGCTCACCGGGCCCGACGCGATCCCGCCGCCCGACATGCGCTCCTTGCTCGAGCGGATGGGGGAGAGGTTGCTGCCCGCGCCGGAGCCGAACTTGAAGAGCATGGCCTCGGTCTTGGCGAGGTCCATGATCGAGCCCATGTTGTCCTGGACCGAGTTGATGAAGCACGCGGAGCACTGCGGCTTCGGCTCGATCCCGACGTTGAACCAGACCGGCGAGTTGAACGCCATCTTCTGGTGCACGAGCAGGTGCGTCAGCTCGGC
>JAICUV010000096.1 GCA_025935655.1 Chloroflexota bacterium
CGGCGCGGTCGTGGGAGGCGTTCGACGCGATCGTGCGCGAGCTCAGGCGCCTGGAGGACGACGAGACGCTGCTCGTCCAGTCGGGCAAGCCGGTCGCGGTGTTCCGGACCCACGAGTGGGCGCCGCGCGTGCTCATCGCCAACTCCAACCTGGTGGGCAAGTGGGCGACCTGGGAGGTGTTCCGCGACCTGGAGCGGCAGGGCCTGATGATGTACGGCCAGATGACCGCGGGGTCCTGGATCTACATCGGCACCCAGGGGATTCTCCAGGGCACGTACGAGACGTTCGCCGAGCTCGCCCGCCAGCACTTCGGCGGATCGCTGCGGGGGCGGATCGTGCTCACGGCCGGCCTCGGCGGGATGGGCGGCGCGCAGCCGCTGTCGGTGACGATGAACGAGGGCGTGTGCATCGCGATCGAGGTCGACGAGCAGCGCGCGCAGCGGCGCCACCAGATCGGCTACGTGGACCACCTGACGCACTCGCCGCAGGAGGCGCTGAACATGGCCCGCCGGGCGGCCGAGGCCGGCGAGGCGACCTCGATCGCGCTGGTTGGCAACGCCGCCGAGATCGAGCCCGCGTGGGCGGCGGCGGGTGAGCCATTCGACGTCGTGACCGACCAGACCTCGGCGCACGACGCGCTCGGCGGGTACGTGCCCGCGGAGATCAGCCTCCACGACGCGCACGTCCTGCGGGTCAGCCAGCCGGACGTGTACGAGCTCCGCTCGAAGCGGTCGATGGCCGCCCACGTCCGCGCGATGCTCGCGTTCCAGCGGGCCGGGGCCGTGGTGTTCGACTACGGCAACAACCTGCGGGCCCAAGCCCAGGAGGCGGGCGTCGACAACGCGTTCGACTACCCGGGCTTCGTGCCCGCCTTCATCCGGCCCCAGTTCTGCGAGGGTCGGGGGCCGTTCCGCTGGGCGGCGCTCTCCGGCGACCCCGAGGACATCCGGCGCACGGACCGCGCGATCCTGGAGCTGTTCCCGCACGACCGCGGGCTCCGCCGCTGGCTGGAGCTGGCCGAGTCCAAGGTGCCGTTCCAGGGCCTGCCGGCGCGGATCTGCTGGCTCGGGTACGGCGAGCGCCACCTCGCGGGCCTCGAGTTCAACCGCCTCGTGGCCGCGGGCGAGGTCAGGGCGCCGATCGTCATCGGTCGCGACCACCTGGACTCGGGCTCGGTCGCCTCGCCGAACCGCGAGACGGAGTCGATGAAGGACGGCACGGACGCCGTGGCCGACTGGCCGCTGCTCAATGCGATGGTCAACATCGCGGCAGGCGCGACGTGGGTCTCGATCCACCACGGCGGCGGCGTCGGCATCGGGTACAGCCAGCACGCCGGGATGGTGGTCGTGGCGGACGGGACGGAGCTCGCGGCGAAGAAGCTGTCGCGGGTGCTGCTGAGCGACCCCGGGATGGGCGTCGTGCGTCACGTCGACGCGGGCTACGAGCGCGCGATCGACGTCGCCCGGGAGCGTGGCGTCCGGATCCCGATGCTGGAGATCTAGCCGGGAATCGCGAGACCCGGGCGGATGCCCGGGTCTCTTCGTGTCCGGCCGTGACGCCGAGGCGCCGCGAACTCGATGCTAGTTGTACAGGCAGCCCTTCTGGCCCGAGCGATTGGCGAAGCCGGTCCCGGTGGTGTAGGCGGCGTTGCTCCAGTTGCCCTGGATCTTCCAGTCGGCACCGTTGAGCGACACCGGCTGGCTGAACACCCAGGCGCACTTGTCGGAGTTCTCGGAGCCGCTGGTGTCGTACCAGCCGTCGCCGTGCGGGTCGGTCACGGCCTCGGACAGCTCGTGACCGCTCACGTTGGCGAGGGCCTCGAGGTTCTGCGAGCGGCTGGTACCGGGGTCCTGCGGGTCGCAGCCGGTATCGCCGGTGAGGTCGAAGAAGAACGCGAACTGGACCAGGACTCCCTTCACGGTGCCCCAGCTGTGCCACGCGCAGTACCCGGCGCTGCCACGCTTGATGTCCGTGTAGACCGGGTAGTAGCCGTTCGTGACGGGGTTCGCGATGTTGTTCTGGACGATCCCCAGGACGGTCGACGTGCTCGGCGCGCGCCGTGGCGTGGCCGAGTAGTCGAAGAGCGACCCTGAGATCGAGACGCCCTTGGACACGTGTGCGCCGGAGCTGTCGGTGTACTCCGTGTTCGTCCCCATGTAGCCCGTGTTGCCGAACGCCGCGTACAGCCCGTGGAGGCCGGTGACCACGTCGCCCTGGTACGCCGAGCCGCTCCACTTCGGGCCCCAGAAGATCGGCGTGACGGCGGCACCCGAGGCCATGACGGCCCCGTTGTGGTAGACGAGGTTGGGGTTGCCGCCCCCTCCGCCCGGTCGCGCGTTGCCCTTCGCGTGGACGACGCCCATCATCGGGCCCACCCGGAGGTCGGAGCGGGGGGACGCCGCGGACGCGACGGGTACGGCAGCCATCAGCAGGCCGGTGACGGCCAGCAGGGTGAGCGCTCGGCGCATGGTTCTCCTCGATGCCCTGGTGAGCGGATGCGCGGGAACGCGCGTCGCGGGGCTTCGCGGTCCGATGACCGCCAGGGAGAACGGGACGCGTGGCTCGGCAGTGCGCGGTATCAAAGCCCCTGTGGGTCCGGCTGTCAACGGGCGACGGCCGCATGCGGTGCCTCCATGCGACGCCCGGCCCGCACCGCCGCGGCGCCGGTGCGTGCAGCGGCCCTGGAGGTACGCCAGCACCGCCCGCACCGGCCGGTGGTCGGCTGCCGCACCCGGTGACTCACCTGGGAGTCAGATTGCCCCCCGCTGAGCACAGGGTCGCCCGCCAACTGGCAGTTACAGGCTCGCGTCCCGCACGCCGGGGCCCGAATTGACTCCCTCGCGAGTCACGGGCGAAGGAGTCACGGGCCGGACGGGCACGGGCGAAGGAATCACGCACCCGCGAGTCACGGACCGTCGGCCGGCGGATGGACCCGGCGGATGCCGAAGCCGGTCGCCGACTCAGGCCTGCGGGGCGGCGGCCATCGGCATCGCAGGCGCCTCGTCGTCCACCTGCTCGGGCATCTTCACGATGTGGCGAACCGAGCTCAGCGTCACCGGGATGAACGCGATCAGCCCGCCGAGCGCCCCCACGACGATCGTCTCCTGGAGGCCGATGACGCTCGCCAGCGCGCCGCCGAGGATCGCCCCGATCGGCATCGTGCCCCACACGATGAAGCGCATGGTCGCGTTCATCTTTCCCTGCATCCGCGGCGGCGTGATCGCCTGGCGCAGGCTCACCTGGTTGATGTTCCAGCCCACGCCGCAGAACCCGCCCAGGAACCCGGACAGCGCGACCGCGTACCAGATGAGCGCGTCCGGCGCGAAGGCCACCGGGAGCCCCGAGATGCTGAACCCGAACGCCATCAGCACGAGCGTCCGCCCGACGCCCAGCCGCCGTGTGATCCAGGCCGTCACGAACGCCGCGACGAGCACGCCCACGGAGCCGACCGAGAACGCGAACCCGATGGCCGCCGGCCCGAGGCCGCGCTCGCGGGTGAGGTACAGGATGAGGATCGCCCCGCCGACGTTGCCGAAGAAGTTCGAGGTGCCCGTCGTCGCGGCGATGCTCCGCAGCCAGCGGTGGCCGGTCACGTAGCGGACCCCGACGGCGATCTCCTGGCGCATCGACGGCTTGGGACCGTGTGCCGCCTCGTCATGGGGCACGACGGGCGGCTCCGGCCGCCGGATGAAGAACACGAAGATCGCGGAGACCAGGTAGCTGAGGGAGTCGAGCAGCATCGCGAACGGCGCCTTGAGCAGCCCGATGAGGATGCCCGCCATGCCCGGGCCCAGGATCTGCGCCGCGCTGCGCGTGATCTCCAGCTTGGAGTTCCCGTCCACGAGCTGGTCGCGGTCCACCACCGACGGGACGTAGCTCTGGTACGAGACGTCGAAGAACACCGTGAGGATGCCGTTCACGAAGCCGACGATGTAGAGCTGCCAGATCGTGAGCGCGTCGAACGCGAAGGCCACGGGGATCGACGCGATCGCGATCGCCCGGCCCAGGTCGCCCGCGATGAGGATCGGCCGCCGGCGGAGCCGATCCACCCACACGCCGGCCGGGAGGCTGAACAGGATGAACGGCAGGAACTCGATCGTCGTCAGCAGGCCGAACTCGAACGGCGTGACGTCGAGCGTGGTGGCGGCGATCAGCGGGAGGGCGAGCTGCGTGATCGCGCTGCCGAAGACGCTGATGGTCTCCGCCGTCCAGAGCTTGAGGAAGTCCGGGTGGCGGAGGAGGCTGCGGGTGGGACGCTCCATGCTCGGCGGAGTCTAGCGGGCAGACGGGCCCGGCGGCACGTCCCGCGGGTGCTGCGCCGCCGACCGATTCGTCGCGCCGCGGGTCTGTAGCATCGGGACGTGCTGGTCGAAAGCGTGCCCAACGTCTCGGAGGGGCGTCGCCTCGACGTGGTCGAGCGGCTCGCGGACGCCCTGACGACCGTCAACGGCGTGTTCCTGCTGGATCGCACCTCGGACGCGAGCCACAACCGCTCCGTGTTCACGGTCGCAGGCGAGCACGAGGCGGTCTGCGCGGGCCTCGAGCAGCTGGTGGGCACGGCGCTCGACGAGATCGCGATGGACGAGCACACGGGCGAGCACCCCCGGATCGGCTCGGTGGACGTGGTCCCGTTCGTCCCGCTCGGCGACACCACGATGGACGCGTGCGTCGAGCTGGCCCGGGACTTTGGGAAGCGGATCGCCGCCCGATGGGACCTGCCGGTCTACCTCTACGCGCAGGCGGCGATGCGCTCCGACCGGGTGAAGCTCGCGGACGTGCGGCGTGGCCAGTACGAGGGCCTCAAGGCGGAGATCGCGCAGAACGGACGGCACCCGGACTTCGGGCCCGCGCGCATGCACCCCCGCGGCGGCGCGGTCGCCGTCGGGGCCCGGCCATTTCTCATCGCGTGGAACATCAACCTCGAATCGGACGACGTGGAGCTCGCGAAGCGGATCGCCCGACGGGTCCGGGAGTCCGGTGGCGGGCTGCCGCGCGTCCAGGCCAACGGGTTCCGCGTGGAGGAGCCGGAGCGCGGCCACCCGGTCCGGGCCCAGGTCTCGATGAACCTGCTCGACTTCCGCACGACGCCGATCTGGCAGGCGTGGGATGTCGTTGGCGAGCTCGCCGCCGAGGATGGCATCCGGCTCGCCGAGTCGGAGCTCATCGGGCTCGCGCCGCTCGCGGCGCTGCTGGACGTCGCGGACCACGCCGGCGCCCCCGCCGACGCCGACGACCGGACCCGGCTCGCGGCGGCGGCCGAGGCGATCCGGCTGCGCGACTTCGACCCGCTCATGGCGCTCGAGCTCCGCCTTGCGGCGGCGCGCGAAGGCGCATAGATGACGCTCCGCCTCATCGAGGGCGGTCGCTCGAACGGGGACGCCCCGGGGCTGCTCATCCACGGCGCCTCGCAGGTGGCGACGCTCGCGGGCGGGATCCGGCGCGGCGACGCGCAGGGCGACCTCGCGCTGCTGGACGCGGGGGTGGTGGGCGGCCCGGGCGCGGCCGAGGCGCCGGTCGTGGCGACGTGGGACGGGCGCGTGGTCGCGGTCGGGCCGCGGGACCAGGTGGAGGCGGGCCTCGAGCGCAACGGGATGCCGCTCGCGCGGTTCGCCCGGCTGGACGCGGACGGCGGGGTCGTCACGCCCGGGCTCGTGGACCCGCACACGCACCTCGTGTTCGCGGGCACGCGCGAGCGGGAGCTCGTGCTCCGGCAGCGCGGCGCGGGCTACCTCGAGATCCTCGAGGCCGGCGGCGGGATCCTGTCGACCGTCGCCGCGACGCGCCGGGCGACCGAGGAGGAGCTGGCCGCGCACGGCCGGCGATGGCTGGACGAGATGCTCCGCCACGGCGTCACCTCGGTGGAGGCGAAGTCGGGCTACGGCCTGGACCTCGCGACGGAGCTGCGGCTGCTCGCGGTGGCCCACGCGCTGGGCAAGGAGGGGCCGGTGGACGTCCTGCCGACGTTCCTGGGCGCCCACGCCGTCCCGGCCGAGTTCCGCGCCCGGCCCGACGGCACGGAGGCCTATGTCCGGAGTGTCATCGAGGAGCAGCTGCCGGGGGTCGCGGCGCAGGGTCGGGCGCTCTCGTGTGACGTGTTCTGCGAGCAGGGCGTGTTCAGCGCGGACCAGAGCCGGCGGATCCTCGTCGCGGCCGCCGGGTACGGGATGTCGGTCCGTCTCCACGCCGACGAGCTGGCGCCGAGCGGCGGGGCGGAGCTGGCCGCCGAGCTGGGCGCCGTGTCCGCGGATCACCTCCACACCCCGTCCGAGACCGGGCTCGCCGCGCTCGCCGCGGCGGCCGCGGGCGGCCATCCGACCGTCGCGACGCTCCTCCCCGCCACGACGTGGTTCCTCATGGCCGACGAGCCCGCGCCGGCCCGCCGGTTCATCGACGCGGGCGTGCCCGTCGCCCTGGGCACCGACTTCAACCCCGGGACCTCGCCCAACCCGAACCTGCCACTGGTGATGACCGTCGCATGCCTCGAGATGCGGCTGTCGCCCGAGGAGGCGCTGGCCGCGGTGACCGTCAACGCCGCGTACGCGGCCGGAATCGGCGACCAGGCGGGATCGCTGGAGCCGGGCAAGCTCGGCGACGTCGTGATCTGGCGGGCCCGCTCGGTGGGGGAGCTGCCCTACTGGGTGGGTGCAGACCTCGTCGACGTCGTCGTCAAGCGGGGCCGGATCGTCTACCGCCGCGCGGGCTGACCGGGCCGCCCTCCGGGCGACGAGCCGGCCGGCCTACGCCTTGCCGCGCGAGTCCAGCAGGACCGTCGTCGTCTCCGCGGGCAGCGTCGAGGGCATCACCGACAGCTTCGGCTGGACCTGCGGCTCCGCGCCCATCTCGTGGAAGAACTTCTTGAGCGCCTCGTCGCAGTCGGCCTCGTCCTCGCACACAGGCATCGGCACCACGATCTTGGGGTCCAGCTGGGCCACGAGCGCGGCGGCGGTGGCCGCGGTGAGGGCCCCGCCGATGGGCACGCAGACCACCTCGACCCGTCCGATGTCGGCGAGCTTCTCCTCGGTCAGCTCGTGGCCGATGTCGCCCAGGTGGATCGTGTGAATCCCGTCCAGCTCGGTGACGAACGCCGTCTGCCGGCCGCGCGCCGCGCCCTTGTCGTTGTCCCGGTAGGTCCGGATGCCGGTGACCAGCACGTCGTGGACCTCGTACTCGCCGGGTCCGTCCAGCACGAACGAGGCCTCGAGGCTCGTCGGCATCGCCGTGCCGCCGTCGCGCGAGAGCTTGGTCGCCTTCTTGGGCGGGTGGTTGTCGTCCGGGTGGCTGAACGTGACGACGTCCCCGGTGATGCCGCGACCGGTGGGTCCGACGATCGACGGGTAGGGGTCGTTGATGACGACGGCGTCCTTGCCGCGCAGCCGGATGCAGGTCCGTCCGTACCAGGTGAGCTCCATCGCCCGATTGTAGGGCGGGTCACTTGCCCGGGGCTGCCGCTCGCGCCGATCCCGCCGTTAACGAGAGAACCGGAGGCGCCTGCCCAATCGGCGCCCCCGGTTCGAGGGAGGGAGGATGGAACTGAGGGGGTGTTCCGGGATGAACCTTAGGCTCCCCGTGATTCAAGCCGGAGGCGCCGAACGGTTAAGAAACGCACATCTCGGTAGGGGAACCGAGGTACTACCCGGACTCGTCGGGACGCCATGGCACACTCCACCGCGATGACTGCACCTCTGCGCCGATCCGGGGGCCTGGCCGCGCTGGTCATCGCGCTGCTGGTCGCCGCATGCGGCAACACCACGCCCACCCCGCTGCCCACGGCCGCCCCGAGCGACGCCCCCGCGACTGGCTCCCCCGCCGCGAGCGGCGAGCCCTCCACGTCCCCGGCGCCGTCGTCGTCTGCGGGCGCCGCGGCGTGCGACCCGTCCACCGCCCAGGCGTCGCCGGAATCGCCCGCCCCCGACAGCAATGACCCGAACGCCGCGCTGTACGCGCAGATCGAGGGCCAGGTCAGCCAGCTGCGCGGGATCACCGCCACGAAGCCGGTCGAGCGGGGCGTGTTCGACAAGGCCGGCCTGTGTGCGTACATCACGTCGAGCTTCGAGAAGGACAACCCCGAGTCGCTGGTGCGGGCCAGCGAGGCGCTGTACAAGTCGCTGCTGCTGATGCCCCAGGACGCGAACCTGCTCGACCTGTACATCGAGCTGCTGACGAGCCAGGTCGCGGGCCTGTACGACGACGACACCAAGAAGATGTACGTCGTCACCAACACGGGCGAGATCGGCCCCGCCGAGAAGATCACCTACGCGCACGAGTACACGCACGCCCTCCAGGACCAGCGGTTCACGCTCAAGGACGTCGTGGGCGACGCGAAGGACCAGGGCGACCGGACGCTCGCCCGGACGACGCTCGTCGAGGGCGACGCCACGCTGCTGATGTCGCTCTGGGCCCAGCAGCACCTGTCCGCGGCGGAGCTCTCGCAGGTCGCGACGGCGGCGGATCCGGCCTCCGCGGCCACCCTGGCCAAGATGCCGGCGATCCTGCGGGAGACCCTGCTGTTCCCGTACACGCAGGGCCTCCAGCTGACGCTCGGCGCCTTCCAGCAGGGCGGCTTCGGCGGCGTGGACCAGCTGTTCGCGAACCCGCCCGACACCACCGAGCAGGTCCTCCACGCGGACAAGCTCGCCTCACGCGAGCCGGCGGTCGCGGTGACGTTCCCGGCCGACTTCCCGACCAGCCTGGGAGACGGCTGGTCGATCGCCCTCCAGGACACCCTGGGCGAGTACCAGCTCGGCGTGCTGCTGGGCGACGCCGCGGGCGCGACGGCTCCCCTCGACGCGGCCGCCGGGTGGGGCGGCGACCGGGTCGCGTGGGTCACGGGCCCCGACAGCGCGAACGCGGCGGTCCTGGACACCCGCTGGGACACCGACACCGACGCGACCGAGTTCGCCGCGGCGCTTTCGGGCTATGTCGCGAAGCTCGAGGCCGCGGGCCGCAGCGCGACGGTGCTGACGCCGGCCTCCGACCGGGTGGTCGTCATCAGCGCGAGCGACAGCGAGACGCTGGGCAAGGTCGCCAACGTCCTCGGCCTCGCGGGCTGAGTCCAGGCCGGGGGGCGGGAACGGGGATCCGGCCGTGTGCGCCCGGTCCGGATCTGGTCCGCGCTCCGGGCCCATGCCTGCCGGGCCTCATTGGCGAGCCCAGGGCTCCGCGCGTGCGCTCCAGCGGGTCGCACCATGCCCGGTGGGCATGACATACGGGTCGTGGGCTGGGCGCTCGAGCCCCCGCGGTCGCCTGACGCCCCCAATGAGTACTGGTGGACATCGGCGACCCGGCGACCCGGCGGCCCGGCGGCCCGGCCGCCGTGGGCCCGGCGCCCGTGGGCCCGTGGGCCCCGTCGATGCCCCCGACGGCCTACATCTGCTCCGGTGCGGAGATCCCCAGGAGCCCGAGCGCGTTGGCAAGGGTGATCTGCGTCGCCTGGGCGAGCGCGAGCCGCTTCGCCGAGCGATCGGGCTCGGCCGGGTCCACCACCCGCGCGTCGCGGTAGAAGGCGTGGAACTGCGTCGCGAGCTCCGTTGCATAGGCCGTGATCGCCTGGGTCTCCTCCGCGCGGACCGCGTCCTCCACCACCTCGGGGAGCCGCGCGAGGACCCGCACCAGCGCGGCCTCGGGCTCGCCTGACAGCAGTCCCTCCACCCCGGGGGCGGGCGCGAGCCCGGCCTCGGCGGCCTTGCGCAGGATCGAGGCGATCCGCGCGTGCGCGTACTGGACGTAGTAGACGGGGTTGTCCGAGCTCTGCGCCTTCGCCTGCTCGATGTCGAAGTCGAACGCGACGTGCGCCGCACGCGAGGCGAAGAACCAGCGGGCGGCGTCGGTCCCCACCGCGTCGAGCAGGTCATCCAGCGTCACGAAGGTCCCCGCCCGCTTGGACATCGAGACCTCTTCGCCGTCCACGACGAAGCGCACCCAGCCGATCAGCAGGACCTGGTAGTGGTCCGGGTCGTAGCCCATCGCCTGGGCCGCGTTCTTGTTGCGGGCCACCGTCCCGTGGTGGTCCACGCCCCAGATGTAGATGAGGTGGTCGAACCCGCGACTGAACTTCTCGGTCACGTAGCCGATGTCGGCGGCGAAGTACGTCGGCCGCCCGTCCGAGCGGTAGATCACGCGGTCCTTGTCGTCGCCGAAGTCGGTGGACCGGAACCACGTCGCCCCGTCCTGCTCGTAGACGTGGCCGCCCTCGCGCAGGCGCGCGACCGCGCGCTCCACCCAACCCTCGTCGTGGAGCGACGCCTCGCTCTTCCAGACGTCGAAGCGGACGCCGAGCCGAGCGAGCGAGGCCTCGATGCCCTCGCGCACGCGCGCGCTCGCCCAGGCGCCGACCACCTCGCCGGCGGTCGCCCCCTGGGCCGTCGCGGCCGCCCAGACGTCCGCCGGCACCTCGCGGGCGAGGTCCTCGACGTAGGCGCCCTTGTAGCCGTCCTCGGGAACCGGCTCGCCGCGCCGCACCGCCACGACGGAGTCGCCGAGGTGGGTCACCTGCGCGCCGGAGTCGTTGAAGTAGTACTCGCGCGTCACCGCCTGGCCGCCCGCCTCGAGCACCCGGCACAGCAGGTCGCCGACGAAGGCGCCGCGGGCGTTGCCAACGGTGAGCGGCCCGGTCGGGTTCGCGGACACGAACTCCACGTTGACCTTGCGCGGGTTCACCGCGGGGATGCGGCCCCACTGCGCGGGCGCCGCGAGGATGCCCGCGACCAGCGCCTCGTAGGCGCTGTCGGCGACCCGCAGGTTGAGGAACCCGGGCCGCGCGACCTCCGCGGACGCGATGAGCGGGTTGGATCCGCCCGCGCCGATCGCCAGGGCGAGCCGCTCCGCGATATCCAGCGGCGGCCGGCGCAGCGGCCGAGCGAGCTTCATCGCGAGGTTGGTGGCCACGTCGCCGAAGGCGGGGTTCGCGGGTCGCTCGACCTCCACCTCGGGCGCCGCGCCGGCGTCCTCGAGTGTGGGCAGCGAGCCGTCCTCGACGGCGGTCCGCCACGCAGCGACCACCGCCTCGCGGACCCGGGCTCGGATGGCCTCGGGGCTGGCGGCGGCATCGACTGGACTGGTCACGGGTCGGCTCCTGGCGGATCGGGCGAGTGGAGCGGCCATCGTACCGGCTGCGCAACGCGGGCCGTGCGTGGTGCATCGAGGCACCGGATCCGTCGCCAGGACGCACCGCATACGTCCTTTTGCGTAGTGTCGCGTGCACGACAACGCACGCAAAAGGGCTATACAACCCCCGGAAGTACTAGTACCTTTGGCGACCCGATGGGCTCTGCTCAGCGGGAATCCGGCTTCCTTGGGGGAGGCGGCCGGGCCAACAGAGGGTCCCCGAGACCCGGACGGGACGCACACGCCTGAGTGCGTCCCGTCCGTCCCCTTCGACAAGGGGCCCTCCGCGGTTGACGTCATCGCCGACGACGCGCATCAGGCACGCGGCGCCGGCAGCAACAGGACAGCTGATCGCAAGACAGCAGCTCAGGGAGAGACAGGGGACCAATGAACAAGCACAGGATCGGGGCGCTCTTCGCCGCGCTGGCGCTGACGCTCACCTTCGCGGGCACCGCGCTCGCCACGGACCAGGTCTGGGGTGGCAACGGCTACCCGTCCGCCTCCTGCACCGCCGACACCACGGGCAACATGCTCTGGATCTGGACCGGCGACAGCCCGACCAGCCTCACG
>JAICUV010000292.1 GCA_025935655.1 Chloroflexota bacterium
CCACCTCGCCGCCTCCGACCTCGTGCGCGGGGTGCGCATCCGCGCCCACCCGACCGAGGTCACCGAGGCGTTCAAGCGCGGCTACCGCGCGATGGGCGCCCGCGGCCTGTCATACGAGCTCAACGCCTCGCCGGGCGCGCTGCTCGCCGGGCGCGACGTCGCGAAGTCGATGCCCCACACGCCCGTGATCCTCGGCCACGCAGGCTTTCCCGTGCAGCGCGACGCGGAGTACTTCCAGCTCTGGAAGTCGGAGATCAGCCAGCTCGCGGAGGTGGAGCACGTCGCCGCGAAGATCTCGGGCTTCGGGATGGCGGACAACCGCTGGACGATCGACTCGATCCGGCCGTGGGTCCTGCACATGATCGACGCCTTCGGGCCGGACCGCTCGATGTTCGGCACGAACTGGCCGGTCGACATCCTGTACGCGACCTACCTCGAGCAGACCGACGCCTACCGGACGATCCTCGTGGAGGCGGGCTTCAGCCGCGAGGACCAGGAGAAGATGCTCTACCGCAACGCGGAGAAGTTCTACCGCATCTAGGGTCCACGTCCGCCACGCCGACCGCGGCCCGCCGGATCCGTCCGGCGGGCCGTTTCGCGTGCCCGGCCGGCGTGCCGCAGGCAGCTTGCTCGCCGGGGTGACGGGCACACGAACGCGGCGCCGGGGAGGAGGTCCGGCGCCGCGTTCGGGGACGGAAGGCGGGGGAGAGGGTCAGCCGGCGCCCGGCAGACCCGCGTTCATGACCGGCAGCTCGCGCGCGCCGAGCGCCTTCGAGCCGAACGCCGCGGGCTTCGTGCGCCCGACGCGGGTGTAGTACTCCTCGGGGACCTGGGTCGGGTCCTTGAACATCTGCCACTGGCACTTCTGGCGCACGTTCGGATCAGGGTTCGTGTCGGGGTACGTCGGCGGGTCGATGACCCGTACGGGGTATCCGAACCGGTCCATCGGCATCTCCTCCATGAGGATGATGCAGTGGGCGCAGTAGAGGCAGACGCCCGGCGTGTAGTGGTTCCAGGAGTGCTTCTCCTGTGTCACCGCCCAGTTGTAGGGCGGCTCCATGCGGGCGGGGGTCCGCTCGATCCAGTCGCCGCGGACGGTGCGCTGGCCGGAGCCGCACGGGTCGAAGCGGAGGACGAACCGGTCCTCGAGCTCGATCAGCTCCATGTCCCCGGTCCGCTCCGGGCCCACGAGGTGCCCGCGCATCGCCTCGCACGCGACGAGCATCAGCGTCTCGAGCGCCTGGTCCCACGGGTGCTTGTCGATGTCGAACTTCTCGTAGCGCCACACGAACAGCGGCAGCAGCACGCGGTCGTACATGTCGCGCACGGCGGGCTCGCCCAGCTCCTCGAGCACGAGGCTCATCAGCGCATAGGTGTGGTCCACGTCGCGGTCGTGGCACTGGCGCCAGGTCTCCTTGGCCGTGTCCATGCGCGCCTTCGCCTCGGCGGGCTGCTCGCGGTAGGTGGCCGCCGTGACCTGCTGCATCTCGGACAGGAAGCGGTCCCAGTGGCGCCGCGGCTGCCACGGGGACCCGTCCGGGAGCTGCGCGACGCGAACGGCCTGGTCGTTGCGGTCCGCGATCTTCGCCTCGTCGACGCCCTTGTCCCGCAGGTACCCGTTCAGGTCGCCGATCCACTGCCGGTACAGGGTGAAGCAGACGTTGGCCTCGTCGATGAAGTAGCCCTCGAGCTCCGCCGCGTTGTCCCAGCGGCCCTCGTCGAGCGCCTCGCCGATCTTGCGGAAGGTCGAGATCTTCTGGTCTTCCCAGGGCCCCATACGGACACGTCGGCCCAACAGCTCGGTAAAGGCGATCTGCGTGTCGGGCACGGGGCCTCTCCTCCCGGGTGTAGCATGCGGCGACGATACCGGTACCGTTTGCAGCCCGGCCCCGGAAGCGTACCACGCGGGTTTCGACGCCGCCAGATCGAGGAGGACTCCGCTGGGCATCGCCGCGCTGCTCGCGGTCCTCGCGGCCGTCGCGAACGCGGCGCAGGCGCTCATCAGCAAGGGCCTCACGGCGCGTCTCCCGGCGCGGCAGCTGATCGGCGTGCTGTACGTGTGCAACGCGCTCGTCCTGCTGCCGCTCGCGCCGTTCGTGGCGTGGCACTGGACCCCGGAGATCGTCGTGCTCCAGCTCGCCTCGGTCGCGCTGATGGCCGTCACCGCGATCTCGGTCTGGGACATGCTCGACGCGGGGGCGGCCTCGGCGACCACGACCGCGACCGCCCTGTCGCCGATCCCGGCGGCGGTCCTCACGGCGCTGCTCGTGCCGGTGACCTTCCGGCCGGTCCAGGCCGCCGCCGCGGTTCTCGTCGCCGGCGCCGTGCTGTTCGCCCTGTCCGACGCGTTCGAGGGCCTCGGCCGGCGCGGGACCTGGCTGCGCGTCCTCGGGGCGTCGTGCGGCACGGCCGGGCTCACCGTGGCGACCCGGCTGCTCGGCGACCAGGGCGTCGGCGTCGTGGAGACCTACGTCGTTCGCACGTCGCTCGCGGCGCTCCTGTTCGTGCCCCTGTTCCCGCCGCGCGACATCCCGCTCGCGGCCGCCCCGCGGCTGTTCGGCCGGGCGCTCGTCGTGACCGCCTACTTCGTGCTGCTCATCCTCGCGGCCCAGCAGGGGAGCCCGGTCGTCGTCCAGACCTGCCTCGCGGCGACCCCGCTGCTCGTGCTCGCGGTGGAGTCGTGGCGGTCGCGGACGCCGCCCCGGCCGCGGATCGTCGCCGCGGCGGTGCTGGTCGTCGTCGGGATCGTCGTGAGCCTCGCCCCGTGACGGGCGGGCTCCAGCCGGAGCTCGTGTTCGGCCTCGGGGCGGCGATGGCGAACGTCGCGGTCGCGGTGCTGTCGACGCGCCTCGCGGCACGCTACCCGGCCCGTCAGCTGCTGGGGCCGCTGTTCATCCTCAACTGCCTGCTGCTGCTCCCGCTGGCGCCGTTCGTATCCTGGGTCTGGACGCCGACGGTCGTGGCGCTCCATCTCGGCACGACGGTCGCGCTGGTGGCCTCCTCCGTCGCCATCTGGGACATGTACGACGCCGGCGGGGCGGCTCCCACGGTCCCCGCGCAGTCGGTCGCGCCGCTCCCCGCGGTGCTCCTGTCCGGCATCCTCGTGCCCGGATCGGTCGGCGCGGGCCAGGCCATCGCCGCCGTCGTGGTCGTCGCCGGGGTCCTCGTCGCGCTGCGGGACGCCTTCGGCGACCTCGGCCGGCGGCGCACCGCGGTCGCGATCCTCGTGGCGGCGGTGGGCACCGGCGTCATCACCGTGTTCGGACGGCTCCTGTCCGACAACGGCGCCGGGGTCGTGGAGGCGTACGTGGTGCGGACCGCGCTCGCCGCGGCGTGCTGCCTCGTCCTGTTCCCGCCGCGCGATGTGCCGTGGCGCGTGGTCCCGCGGTTCCTGCCCCGCGCCGTCGCGATCACGCTCCACCTCACGCTCGTGCTGCTGGGCGTCCAGGGCGGCAACCCGGCCGTCGTGCAGACGATGGTCGCGACCGGGCCGCTGTTCGTGTTCGCGTACGACGCCGCGATCCACCGCCGCCGGCCCACGGTGGGGCTGTTCGTCGGCGCGCTGATCGCGTTCGTCGGGGTCGCGATCATCGCGTTCGCGTGAGCGCGGGCGACGCCGGGGTCTAGGCCACCGGGCTCGCGCCCGCCTCCACGACTGGCTCGTGGTCCGGGTCGGACCGCACCTGGAGCACGAAAGCCCCGAGGAGCACGAGGCCGCCGCCGACGAGCTGGAGCGGCGCGAGCCCCTCGCCCAGCACGAGCCCGGCGAGGATCGCGCCGACCACCGGCTCGAGGAGCATCAGGATCCCCGTGCGGGTGCCGCCCAGCAGGCGGATCGCCGTGAGGAACAGCAGCGACGACAGGCCGGCAGCCACGACGCCGGCGAGGACGAGGATCGGCCACGGGTCGAACGACTGGAACGGCCGCGCCAGCCCGGCGCCCTGGCCGACGACCAGCGCGATCAGGGTGGCACCGACGAGCGACACGCCGATGTTCGCGATCGTCGCGGCA
>JAICUV010000009.1 GCA_025935655.1 Chloroflexota bacterium
CGCTGGTCATCGGGCGACCCGGCGGGCCGTGGCGAGTGGCGGGTCGCGGCCGCGTCCACGTCCTGGCGGCGGACGGAACGGTGTTGGCGGTCGCCGGCGACGGAGAGCCGGTCGCCATCCCGTGACCGGTGTTGACCCAGGCGCTGCCGATTCGGGCTGGACGGCTGGGTTCGGGTCCCTCGGCTCGCCGACGTTGTCGCGGTGTCAACGGTCCCGGGCCGAGGGTGCCGATTCGTCGGGCCAAGCCCTGTTCGGTTGACTCGGGGCCAACGCCGGGTCCGGTGCCACCGGGGAGTCGACGGTTGCGCCAGTCCGGGGCGGAGTCCCCCGGTCGACACCGCTGCGCGGCCCACTCGTCGACTGACCTGCGACGCGACGGCACACGCCTGCGTTCCGCTAGAGTCGCGGCGTGGCCACCCCCCGCACCTACGACCGTTCACCGTGGCTCCTGGAGCCCGACATCTCGTATCTCAACCACGGGTCCTTCGGCGCCTGCCCGGACCCGGTGATGGAGGCGCAACGCGTCTGGCGAGAGCGGATGGAGGCCGAGCCGGTCCGGTTCCTCGCCCGCGAGCTCGAGCGCCACCTGGACGAGGCGCGGATGCGCGTCGCGACGTTCCTCAACGCTGACGCGGAGGGGATCGCGTTCGTCCCCAACGCGACGACGGGCGTCTCGACCGTGCTCGCGTCGCTCCGCTTCCAGCCCGGCGACGAGCTGCTCGCCTCGGATCACGAGTACAACGCGACCCTCAACGCGATGCGGGCCGCCGCCGAGCGGGACGGCGCGACGCTGCGCATCGTCCGGATCCCGTTCCCGATCCACGACCCGTCCGAGGCCGTCGAGGCGTACGTGCACGCGGTGACGCCGCGGACGCGCTTCGCGCTCGTGAGCCACGTGACCTCGCCCACGGCACTCGTCCTCCCGGTCGCGGCCATCGTGCGCGAGCTGGACCGGCGGGGCGTGGACACGCTCGTCGACGGCGCCCATGCCCCGGGCATGGTGGAGGTGGACCTGGGCCTGCTGAACGCCGCGTACTGGACCGGGAACGGCCACAAGTGGCTGTGCGGCCCGAAGGGGTCGGGCGTGCTCCATGTCCGCGCGGACCTGCGCGACCGGATCCGCCCGCTGGTCATCTCGCACGGCGCCAACGACGACCGGACGGACCGCGCCCGCTTCCGGATCCTGTTCGACTGGCTGGGCACCGCGGACCCGACCCCCTACCTCGCGCTCCCCGCCGCGATCCGCTACACGGGCGGCATCCACGACGACGGCTGGAACGGCCTGATGACGGCGAACGCAGCGCTCGCCCGGCGGGCGCGGGACATCCTGTGCAGCGCGCTCGGCACGACGCCGCCGTCGCCCGACTCCATGCTCGGCTCGATGGCCTCGGTGCCGCTGCCTGGCATCGCTCCGACGAGAGCGGCGGCGCAGCGGCTCCAGGCGGAGCTGTTCGACGAGGACCGGATCGAGGTCCCGATCATCCCGTTCCCGGTGCCGGCGGCGGCCGATGGCGGCGCACCAGCCCAGCTGCTCGTCCGGGTCTCGGCCCAGGTCTACAACCGCCCCGACGAGTACGTGGCCCTCGCGGCGTCGCTCGCGCGGCGGGTCAGGGCATCGGGGCCGCGCTCGCTGCTCGGGCGCCTGCGGCGCGGCTAGGCTGCGGCCGCCACACCGCTCGCGGCGCGGGCCTGCCGCCGGCGGACCGTCATCCGCACGCGGACGTCGTCGCCCACGACATCGGCCGCGACGAGCCGGAAGGGCCGCAGGTCCCCGATCGTCGTCACGCCCGGGAGGTCCAGCAGGGAGCGCCCAGTGCCCAGGACGGCGGCGCGGACGTAGCCCACGACCTCGTCCACGAGGCCCGCAGCCAGGAATGCCCCGGCGATCGTGGGGCCGCCCTCGACCAGCAGCGTCGCGACGCCCCGTCGCGCGAGCTCGGCGAGCACGCCGGGCAGCGACAGCCGGCCGGCGTCGTCCACCGCGACCCGGGCGACCGCCACGTGGGGCGGCAGGCCGGGATCGGGCGCGTCGGGCCCGATGACCACGAGCGTCGGCGCCGCCGTGTCCGCGACGCGCGACGACGGCGTCACGATCGACGCGCGCGCGTCGAGCACGACCCGCAGCGGCGGCTGGCCGGTGACACCGTGGCGGAGCGCGAGGTGCGGGTCGTCGAGCCGGGCGGCGCCCGAGCCCACGAGCACCGCGTCGTGCGCGGCGCGGAGGCGGTGCGCGTCCACCCGCGCGGCCCGTGACGAGATCCAGCGCGACGTGCCGTCGGGTGCCGCGACCCGGCCATCGAGGGTCGCGCCGAACACCCACGTCACCCTGGGCCGCGGCCGGTCGGGCACGCGCGACCTAGCGGCCATCGAGCGGCAGGCGGACGCCGGTCACGGCGGCGGAGGCCGGTGACGCCAGATACACGAGCGCGTCCGTGATCTCCTCGGGCGTCGCCCACGACGCGTTCTTCGGCGTGGGGGCCGTCTCGCGGACATGGTCCGTGTCGATCGTCCGGACGACGACGACGTTGGCCGTCACCCCGGTGCCCGCGGTCTCGCGGGCGATCGTACGCAGGAGCACCTCCTCGGCCGCCTTGGCGACCGCGTAGCTCGAGAGGCCGGCCGGCGGGGTCGTGGCGAACGTCGAGCTCACCCCGATGATCCGCCCGAACCCCCGCTCCACCATCCCGGGCAGCACCGCCCGCACCACGTGGAACGTCGACCACAGGTGCCGGTCGATCATCGTCCGCAGCTCGTCGGGGTCGACATCGGCCACCGGGGTCCCGCCGACATACCCGCCGAGGAGGTGGAGGAGGACGTCGATCCGCCCGAAGCGCGCGACGACGGCGTCGACCATGGCCGGGACGGCGGACGGGTTGCTCGCGTCCGCCTCCACCGCCATCCATGCGTCCGGGGCGAGGCCGGTCTCGGCCGCCTGCGCCTCCAGCCTCGCGCGATCGCGACCCACGAGCGCGACCCGGGCGCCATCCGCGGCGAACCGCGCGGCGGCGGCGCGCCCGAGCGGCCCCGTGGCCCCGGTGATGAGGACGACCGGCGGCTCAGTGGACACTGGCCGTCTCCTCCACGTCCTCGGCCTGCTCGTGGCCGGGGAGGTTCATGAGGTGGCCGCTCTTGCGGGCCTTGGTCTCGAGGTACGCCCGGTTGTACCGGTTGGGCTCCATCACCAGTGGGATCCGACCCACGACGTCGATGCCGAGGCCCCGCAGCCCGTCCAGCTTGCGCGGGTTGTTGGTCATCAGCCGGACCGAGCGGACGCCCAGGGACGCCAGCATGTGCGCGGCGATCGAGTAGTCGCGCTCGTCGTCGTGGAAGCCCAGGGCGACGTTGGCCTGGACGGTGTCCAGCCCGTGGTCCTGGAGCGCATACGCGCGGATCTTGTTGGTGAGGCCGATCCCGCGGCCCTCCTGCCGCAGGTAGAGCAGGATCCCGTAGGGCATCTCCGCGAGCTGGCGGAGCGACGCCTCCAGCTGGTCGCGGCAGTCGCAGCGCAGGGAGCCGATCGCGTCGCCGGTGAGGCACTCCGAGTGGATTCGGACGGGGACGGCCTCGCCGTCGATGGCCTCGTGGCCGTGGACGAAGGCGGCGTGCTCCTTGCCGTCCACGGGGTTCCAGAACCCGACGGCGTGGAAGTCGCCATACCGGGTGGGCAGCTCCGCGGCCGCCGCAACGCGGACGCAGACGTGGTCCTTGCCGATGCCGGCGCAGACGTGGGTGGCATCGCGCTCGACGAGCGAGTCGAAGGTGGGAAGGGACATCGGGTTCACCAGGTGTGGGAGCGGAAGGACGAAGGCGAGCCGGCTGGGCGAGGCTCACCGGGAGATACGTACGCGGGACGCGCAGGGATGTCAGGTCTTCGCACGATCCTCTGCTGCGCGCCGCCCGCGGCGCGGGTAGATCACGAGGATCGTGCCCGGCTCGGCGCCGATGTTCTCGACGTCGTGCGGGACGGCCGGATCCCACGCGAGGTAGTCGCCCGGCCCGAGCTCCACGCTGTGGTCGCCCTGGGTGAGCCGCCACCTGCCGGTGAGGACCACGTGGTGCTCGTCGCCGTGATGCGCGTGGACACCGGTCGCATGTCCGGGCGGCGCCGTGACCTCGAGGATGCACACGTCGCGCGACGTGCCGGCGTCCACCTCGGTGAGCATCGCGCCGCCGGGCATGGGCGTGCGCGGCCGCTCGTGGGTCCGGACGACCCGCGGCGGCGTGGAGGAGTCCAGGAGCAGCCACGCCGGCGGCACGTCGAGGGCGTTGGCGATCGCCGCCAGGGCCTCGAGCGAGGGCACGGCCTTGTCGTTCTCGATCTGGCTGAGGTAGCCGACGTTGAGGCCGCTCGCCTCGCTCACCTGGGCGAGCGTCAGCCCCCGGGCCTGGCGCCACTTGCGCGTCTCGCGGCCCACCTGGACGCACGCTGCCGCGGGCGTCGCGCTCGTCGTTTGTTTTTCTGCAGCCAACTTGCTTGACCTCTGGTCGAACTCGCCGTAGAGTTCGCTCATCGGCAATGTTGATTTGCCCACAGCAAAACGTCAAGTCGGTGCCGACGGCGCCGCGGGAGGCTCACAGGAAATGACCACGATCGCGATCATCGGGACGGGCAATGTGGGGGGCGCCATCGGCACGGCGGCCGTGAAGGCGGGCTACGACGTCGTCTTCGCGGCTCGCGACGACGAGAAGACCCGGGCGGCTGCGGACGCCGCCGGCGCGGGGATGGCGTCGTCGCTGCGTGACGCGGTCGCGCAGTCCGACATTGTCGTGCTCGCCGTCCCCTACGGCGCGCTCGCCGACGTGGCCGCCGAGATCGCCCCGGTCGTCGCCGGCAAGATCGTCGTCGACCCGACCAACCCGCTCAAGGCCGACTACTCGGGCCTCGCCACCGCCGCGGACACGTCCGGCGCAGAGGAGCTCGCGGCACTGCTGCCGGGCGCCAGGGTCGTCAAGGCGTTCAACACCCTGTTCGCCGGCAACACCGCCAACCCCGAGGCGCTCGGGATCCAGCTCGACAGCCTGTTCGCCACCGACGACGAGGCGGCGAAGGACGCGATCTGCGGCCTGTCCTCGTCCATCGGCTTCCGCCCGATCCACGTCGGCCCGCTGACGGCCTCGCGCGAGCTGGAGGCCATGGCCTGGCTGAACATCCGGCTCCAGCTCATCAGCAACGGCAGTTGGAACACCGCGTTCGCGCTCGTCTCGCCGCCCGAGGCCGCGCTCACCAAGGTCGCCTGACCCGCCAGCAAGACCCGGCCGGGCACGCACCGCACCAGTGGTTGCGTCGCCCGGCCCCCTGCGTCTACCGTTCCCGCGTCCCCACCCCACGAGCACCACGATGACCGACCAGCCGAACCCCACCGTTGCCACCAGCGGCCGGATGCCCGCCCTGTATCTCGGGCACGGCGCGCCGCCGCTCCTCGACGACGCGGCGTGGATGGCCGAGCTCGCCGCCTGGGGCCGCGACCTGCCGCGCCCCCGGAGCATCCTGATGGTCTCGGCGCACTGGCAGACCGCGCCCATGGCCGTCGGCGCGACGACGACGGTCCCGCTCGTCTACGACTTCTACGGCTTCCCGGAGCGGTTCTACCGGCTCGAGTACCGGTCGCCCGGCGCACCGGAGCTGGCTGCGGACGTCAAGGCGTTGATGCCGGGCAACGAACCGGTCATCGACCGCCCGACGCGTGGCCTGGACCACGGCGCGTGGGTGCCGCTCATGGCGATGTATCCCGAGGCCGACATCCCCGTCCTCCAGGTGAGCCTCCCCGACCTGGACCCGGAGCACCTGTTCGAGGTGGGCCGGCGCCTGGCGCCGCTGCGCGACGAGGGCGTGCTCGTCGTGGGCTCCGGGTTCATGACCCACGGGCTGCCGTACATCGGGCAGTACTGGGACGGCCGGCCGGGCGCCCCCGCGTGGTCCGAGGACTTCGACCGCTGGGCGGCCGAGGCGCTGGCCACGGGGGACATCGACAGCCTGTTCGCGTTCCGGGAGAAGGCGCCCGGGATGCCGTTCGCGCACCCGACGGTGGAGCACTTCGCCCCGCTGTTCGTCACGCTCGGCGCCTCGGCCAAGCCCGACGACGCCCCGAAGACCGCCATCGAGGGCTACTTCCTGGGCCTCTCGAAGCGCTCCATCGAGGCGGCGTAGCGCCGGCCATCCCGACGCCGCGACGACCCGCAACCTCCGGATCCTCATAGCCGGACCGGGGGATGGCGGCGGTCTGTTCCGGCGCCGATGCTGGCGCCATGCTCCTCGCGCCGCCCATCGAGCTCGACGCGCTCCTCGATGCCGAGCTCCGCCAGGGGGCGATCGACGATCCGTTCCGCCCCGCGGTCCTGCGCTGGGCGGCGGCCAGGGCACTCCCCGCGGACCACGACGCGGTCCTCGCCCAGCTGGAGGCGGCACGGCCTGGCGGACGCGGCCAGCGCCGGTTCCGCTGGCGCCTCCCCGTCGGCAGCTGGATCCCCCTCGAGCAACGGCTCCGGTGGCGTCCCGCCGAGGCCGAGCAGGCCGGCCGCTACCCGAACGAGCATGCCGGGCGCCTGTGGCTCGCGCCCGTGGCAACCGAGCATCTCGCCTGGCTGGCCGAGGTGGCGAAGGACGCCGACCCCGTGCGGGCCGCGCGGGCGACGGCGCTCCTCCACGAGGCCATGCCGACGATCGAGGACATCGTGGCCGCCGCGGTCGCCGGGGCGGATCCCTGGGCCGACACCTACCTGCTGTGGTCGTTCGTCCGCCAGCCGGTCGCGCTCGCGCCGATCCGCGGCCTCGTGACGGCGCTCGCGGCCCGCTACGCCGCACGCGTCGCTCGGACCGGCGGCATCGTCCGTGGCCGGACCTACCCGTTCTTCGACCAGCCCATGGTCTCGGCGACCGCGCACCTCGCGACCGCGTCGGCCGCCCTCGGCGAGGGCGTCGGGTGGGTCAACAGGCAGCTCGCCTTCCTGGAGGCAGAGCGCCGCCCCGACGGTGGCTGGGGCGACCCGCGCCAGCCGTCGGACATGCTCACGACGATCGCCGCGGCGCGTCTCCTCGGATCGATCGATCCCTCGTTCGACCCGCTCTCCGCCGTCGGCCCGCTGCGCGCGATGGCGGCCGCCTCCGGGCCGCGGCCGTCGCTCATCGGCCCCGAGTGGCCGTGGCTGGCCGTGGAGCTGGCGCGGTTCGAGGCCTGGGCGCCGCTCGCGTTCACCGAGCGCTTCCGCTGGCCCAATGTCGCGCAGTCGGTCATCGACCCGAAGTTCGGCGTGCCCCGCTACGAGGGCTACCTCATGCTGGCGGACCTGTTTGCTGCCGTGCCGGCCCTGGGGCGCGGGCGCACCTCCATTGCGTTCATGGACCTCGCGGGATTCGGCAAGTGGAACAAGGACCACGGCCAGCAGCGCGGCGACGACCTGCTCGCCCTGCTGACCTCCCACCTCAGGAAGATCCCCGGCTCGAGGACGATCCGCGACGGCGGCGATGAGTTCCTCGTCGTGGGAGCACCCGGCACCGTCGATCTCGAGGCCAAGCTCGCCTCCTTCTGCGCCGCGTGGCCGGAGATCCAGCGCAGCGCGCTGGCGGGCCTGCCCGTCGTGCCCCTGCGGATCGCCATCGAGGATGAGCCGGCCGACAAGCTGCGCGAGGCGCGCGAGCGCCTCGGCGTCAGCATCGGCAAGGTGAAGGAGGACCACCCCCATCCGCCGGAGGAGGGCGTGATCGTCCGCTATGGCGAATGACGCCTGGCGACGTGGTGAGCCCGCTGGGATTCGAACCCAGGACCAAGGGATTAAAAGTCCCCTGCTCTACCGCTGAGCTACGGGCCCGCGGGCAACGATACCGCCCGCGCGGAGCGCATCGGCCAGCCACGTGCCGCCGTGGTTCCGGGCGAGGACGGGATTGCCTTCGGTCAGGACGGCAGGAGCGTCTCGTTGATGAGCTGGTCCACCGTCACCGGGTTGGGGACGAGGTCCAGCGTCGTCATGAAGTCGAGGGACTGCTGCCAGCCGTCCCGGTCGATGGTCCCGTAGGCCGCACCCGTGCGCGGGTTCGCCCACTGCGCGACCGTGGCGTCCAGGATCTGACGCTGGAGTGCCGGGTCCTGGGCGAGGTCCGGCACGAGCGCGAAGGTCGCATCGAGGCCCTTCTGCGGGTCCGCGGCGATCTCGTCCATCGCCCGCAGGGTCGCGGAGGTGAACGCCTTGAGCGCCGCCTCCTTGGCCGAGAGGGTCCCGGTCCCGGTCACGAGGCCCGGGCCCGGCAGCGGCACGACCGAGTCGACGGTGAGCACGGTGGTCGCGATGCCCGCGTTCTTGAGCACGATCGGCTCGTTGTTGGCGAAGCCCGTGGCGGCATCAACGGTCCCCTGCTGGAGCGCCGTCGCCTGTCCGAAGTCCGGGAACTCCACGATGTCCACGTCCGCGGGCGTGAGGTTCGCGGACTGGAGCAGCGCCTGGAGCATGATCCAGGAGCTCCCGTACTTGCCCGGGATCCCGATCTTCTTGCCCTTGAGGTCCGCCGCGCTCGCGATCCCGGAGTCCGCCTTCGTGATGACGACGCTCGGGAACTGGCCGTAGATCGTCGCCGTGTACACGACCGGGATGCCCTGGCTCACCGCCGGGATGACCGAGGTGCCGTCGCCGGAGCCGATGTCCACGGCGCCCTGGCCCAGGAGCGTGATGAGGTCGGGGTCGATCTTGTTCTGGAGCGTCACGGCGAGCCCGGCGTCCGCGTAGTAGCCCGCCTGCTGGGCGAGGTAGAACTGCGCGAACTGGACGCTCGGGATGTAGCCCAGGCCCACGGTGAGCGCCACGGGCTCCCCGGACGGCGTGGCCGCCGCCTCGCTCGGGGGCGCGGAGCCCGTGGCCGAGGGCGGCGCGTCCGTCGGTGTCGAAGCGGACGGGGAGGACGTCGTGCCGCCGCACGCCGCGACGAGGAGCGCGAGGGCGGCGAGCAGGCCGGTGATCCGGGCGAGGCGGGCAGGGACGCGGGTGGGTTGCACGGGCGGCGGCTCCTTCTGGGCGTGGGCGCGATCGCTCACCGGTCGCCGACCAGCCGGCGCTCGATGATGACCATCACGAGATACAGGGCGACGCCGAGCAGGGCGAGCGTCGCCAGGGTGGCGAACATGAGCGGGATGTCGAACAGCGACCCGCGGGAGATGTTGATGAGCACGCCGAGGCCCTGGTCGCCGCCGGCCCACTCCCCGATGATCGCGCCGATGACCGCGAGCGTGATCCCCACCCGCATCCCGCCGAGGATCGCGGGCAGGGCCGCGGGGATCTCCACGCGCCGGATCACCTGCGACGGCGTCGCCCGGAAGCTGCGGGCCATCTCGAGCAGGCGCGGGTCGACGGAGCGCAGCCCGACCATCGTCGCGACGGCGACCGGGAAGAACACGATCAGCGTGGTGATCACGAGCTTGCTCGGGAGCCCCGTGCCGAACCACAGCGCGATGAGCGGCGCGAGCGCGAGGACCGGGGTCGCCTGCGCCGCGACGAGGTACGGGCTGAGGAGCCGCTCCGCGAGTCGCGAGCGCGCGAGGAGCACGCCCGTGACGAGGGCGAGCGTCGCGCCGATGACGAAGCCGAGCAGGACCTCCACGACCGTGGTCGAGAAGTGGGGCCACATCGTGCCGTCGGCCCACGCGCGGACGAATCGCTCCGCGACAGTCAGCGGCCCGGGCAGGATGAACGGCGGGTAGTCGCCGATCGCGACGATGGCCTGCCACGCGAGCAGGAATGCCGCGAGGCTGGCGACGACCGGCCAGCCGATGCCGAACACCCGCCGAGCCGACGAGCGACGCCCGGGGGTCGCGGTCACGTCGGCCGAGCCGCCGGCGGTGGTCGCCGCGGCGGACGTGGCGCGGCCGCTCACCGGTCGTCCTCCGGCCGGAACGGGTCGAACCAGGCGGGCGTGCCCGGCGCGGTCTCCTCGTGCACGGCCTGCGCGTGCCCGTCGGCACGCTGCGCCTCGATCGCCGCGCGCGTCTCCGCGAGCGCGATCGCGTCGTCGGTGGTGTCGACGAGGTGGGCCCGGATGTCGGCGGCGATCGAGCTCACCGACGCCGAGTCGAGATCCGCGACTCGCCGCGGGCGGGGCAGGTCCACGCGGACCTCCGCCACGACGCGTCCGGGCCGCGGGCTGAGGACCACGACCCGGTCCGCGAGGAACACGGCCTCCGGGATCGAGTGGGTGACGAGGACGATCGTCGTGCCCGTCCGCTGCCACAGGTTGAGGAGCTCGGCGTTGAACCGCTCACGGGTCAGCGCGTCGAGGGCGCTGAACGGCTCGTCGAGCAGCAGCGCCGCCGGCTCGAGCGCGAGGGCGCGTGCGATCGAGACGCGCTGGCGTGTCCCGCCCGACAGCGTGGATGGCTTGGCGCGGGCGAACTCGCGCAGCCCGACGAGGCCGAGGAGGTCTCTCGCCCGCGCCTCCTGGCGCGCCGCCGACCACCCGGCAAGCTCCATCGGGAAGCGGACGTTCTGCTCGACGGTCCGCCAGGCGAGGAGCCGGGGCTCCTGGAACACGAGGCCCACGGCCGGGTCTGGCCCGGCGACCGGGCGCCCGTCGATGCTGACCGATCCCCGATCCGGCGAGATGAGCCCGGCGAGGACGCGCAGCAGCGTGCTCTTGCCGCAGCCGTTGGGGCCGATGAGTGCCACGACCTCGCGCGGCGCGATGTCCAGCGAGATGCCCTCGAGCGCCGTGACGGTGCGCGTGCCGCGGAACGTCAGCGAGACGTCGTCCACGCGGAGACCAGCACCAGGCCCCGGGACGTAGGGGGTCACCGGAGCGAGGACGGTCGCGGACGCGTCGAACCGGGGATCGGGCCCCGGCGCTGCGGTCATCTGCACCTCCGTCGTACGTCGCGCACAACGGGGCAGGCGGCGCGTGGCGGTGTCCGCTGGTGGCGGACGTGCCGACGCCGATGGCCTTCTTCCATCCGGACTGTACCGTCGGCTCCGGCGGGCGGGGCTGGCACCCCGCCTTCGGATCTGCCGCGCCGTGGAGGTCGTCCATGGCGCCGCTCGTGGGCTCGTCCCGCGTCGCGGGACCCTACCACCGGTCGGGAATCGCACCCTGCCCCGAAGGCTCTGCCACCAATCTACCACTCGGCGCGCGGGATATCGACGGCCGCGCCGGCGCGCGTGGATCGCCGGGCGTTCCAAGCGTCGGCGCGGGCCTCCAGTTGGATCTCCGGCCGTTCCATCCGGCGGACATGTCGCCAGCTGGAACAACGCGCGGTCCACCCGGGGAAATCGCCGCTGCGTGGAACGCTGGGCGTTCCACGGGCCGGCGCGCGGGGTGCGGCGCAGGGCGAGGAGCGCGGTGTCGGGCGACGGTGCGAGGTGTCGGGCGAGGGCGCGCGGTGCGCGGGTGCGCGGTGCGCCCCGCCGTGCGCGGCCCCTCAGCCCCCAGCGCCCCCCAGCGCGTGCATCGACTCCGCGAGCGCCGGGTAGAGCGACCGGTAGACGGCGAACAGGTCGTCGTAGCGTGCGCGGACCGCGGGATCGGGCTCGATCAACCGGTCGACGGCCGTCATCGCCGCGACACCGGCCTCGAGGTCCGTCACCAGCCCCGTTCCCGCCGCGGCCAGGATCGCGGCCCCCAGCACCGCGGTGTGGCCGATGGCCGGGATCGCGACCGGGACGCCGAGCGTGTCCGCCTTGATCCGCGCCCACACGTCGTCGTGGCTCGCCCGGCCGGTCAGGCGGAGCTCGCGGACCGGGGCGCCGGCGGCGACGAGCGGCTCCGCGACGTGACGCAGCGCGAACGCCGCCCCCTCGAGCACGGCGCGAGCGAGGTGGGCGCGACCGTGCTGGAGCGTCAGGCCCACGAACGCCCCGCGTGCTGCCTCGTCGAACACCGGCGCCCGCTCCCCGGCGAGATAGGGCAGGAACACGAGGCCGTCCGCGCCCGCCGGCACGGCCGCGGCCGCGGCAAACAGGTCGTCCGCGGACCAGTCACCGCCGGCCACCGCACGGATCCAGTCCACGGCGGCCCCCGTCGCCGCCATCGCGCCGCCGACCACCCACCGCCCGGGGAGCGGCGCCAGCGCGACGAACAGCCCCGGGACCACGACCTCGCGGTCCGCGTAGATGCCGATCCCGCCGGAGGTCCCGCCGGTATCCACGGCGTCGCCCGGCAGTCGGAGACCCGCCCCCAGCATCGACGCCGTGCCGTCGTTCACGCCCGCGACCACCGGGATGCCCGGCCGCAGCCCGAGCATGGGTGCCACGTCCGCCCGCAGGGCTCCGAGCGGCGTCCCGAACGGCAGCCCGTCGGCGACCTGCGCCGCGCGGACGCCGGCCGCCTCGAGCGCCGCGCGCGTCATCGCCGTCTCGTGGCCCTGCAGGGTCTGCGCGGCCTCGCCCGTGAGCCACAGGCCCAGCGCGTCCCAGCTCGTCATGAGCCAGCGCGCCTCGGCGGCGGCGTCGGCGTCCTCGTTGGCGAGCCAGGCGATCTTGGGCAGGATCCCCCACCCGCTCGCGCCCGCGCGACGGTCCTGCCACGTCATCGCGGCCCGGATCGGCTCCGCGTCGCCGTCCAGGACCGCCAGCGTGGGTCCCTGCCCCACGCCGCAGATCGCGGCAACCCTGACGCTGTCCCCGGCGAGCGCCTCGATGGACCGCGTCGCAGTCGCGATGGCCCGCCACCAGTCGCGCGGGTCCTGCTCGGCGCGGCCGTCGGGTCCGTGGACCGTCGGGATCGGGGCCCGCCCCAGCCCGTAGAGGGTCCCGTCGAGCCCGACGAGCGCCGCCTTCGCCTCCGTCGTGCCGAGGTCCAGCCCGAGAACCGCGGTCGCGCTGCCGCCTGCCGCGACCCCGCTCACGCCGGGTGCGGATCGCCCGCGAGGACATCCTCGGGGAGCAGGAACCAGCGGAGGTCCTCGAAGTCGAGACCCACGGCCGCGGGATCGATGGACGGGGCGTCCAGGGCGTGCGGGGGGCTGGCAAGGAGCTGGCGCGCCTCGTCGAGGTAGGCGGCGAGGCGCGATTCGGGCTCGCGATGGCGGTGGGCCGGGTAGGCCATCCGCGCGTCGTCGTAGCGGATGTCGTGCAGCGACAACGGCGGCTCGGGCCGACCGGACCGGTGGCGCCACATGCCGCTCGCGGGGTCGAAGGCGTAGTCGGGCAGGAGCCGCCAGCCCTCGCGCGCGACGAGGTCCACGGCATCGAGGATGAACTCGAACACGGCCTCGCTGATGAAGTAGTTGAAGTTGACGCGCACCCAGCCGGGCTTGATGCCCTCGCACCCGCGGGCGATCTCGCGCTCGAACTCGTGGCTCGTCTCGAGGTCGATCCCCAGCAGCCGGTGCCCATACGGGCCGGCGCACGAGCAGCCGCCGCGCGACTGGATCCCGAACAGGTCGTTGAGGACCGCGACGACGAAGTTGTGGTGGAGGTACTTGCCGCGGTTGCGCACGACGAACGACACGATCGACAGCCGGTCGGCCTCGTGCGAGCCGAGGATCTCGATCGCCGGGTTCGCCTCCCAGCGCGTCAGCGCGCGCCCGATGAAGTGCGCCTCGCGCTCGCGGATCGCCTCGATGCCCACGGTCGCCTTGAGCTGGAACACCAGGCCCGCGCGGATCGACTCCACGATCGCCGGGGTGCCGCCCTCCTCGCGGTGCTCGATGTCCGACAGGTAGACGTGCTCCACCGGGTTCACGTACTGGACCGTGCCGCCGCCGGGCATCGAGGGGACGGTGTTCGTGAACAGCTCGCGTCGCGCGACGAGGACCCCTGGCGTGCCCGGCCCGCCGATGAACTTGTGGGGCGAGATGAACACCGCGTCCTTGTACGCGAGCGGATCCCCGGGAGGGTCCATCTCGATCGAGACGTACGGCGCGGCGGCCGCGAAGTCGAAGAACGACAGCGCGCCGTGCTGGTGGAGCAGCCGCGAGATCGCGTACGTGTCCGACACGATCCCGGTCACGTTCGACGCCGCCGAGAACGAGCCGATCTTGAGCGGCCGGTCGGCGTAGGTCACCAGCTCCAGCTCGAGCTGGGCGAGGTCGATGTAGCCGTCGGGGTCCTCGTGGATCGTCACGACGTCCGCCAGCGACTCCCGCCACGGCAGCTCGTTGCTGTGGTGCTCGTACGGCCCGATGAACACCACCGGCCGCTGGGCGGGCGGGATGCGCGAGCGGAGGTCCCACCGCGCGTCGAGGTCTGCCGGGAGGCGCAGGTTGAGGACGTCCACCATGCGGTTGATGGCGGCGGTCGACCCCGACCCGCAGAAGATCACCGCGTGCCGGGACGGGTCGCCCCCGCAGCCCTCCAGGACGAGCTCGCGCGCCTCCTCGCGGAAGCGCGTCGTCTGGAGGCCCGTCCCCGACGACTCGGTGTGCGTGTTCGCGTACAGCGGCAGGACCGCGTCGCGGATGTAGTCCTCGATGAACGAGAGGCTGCGGCCGGACGCGGTGTAGTCGGCGTAGGTGACCCGCCGGACGCCGTACGGGCCGGCCACCGCCTCGTCGTCCCCGATCACCGAGGCGCGGACGAGGTCCACGAGCGCGTTCGGGCCCGGGCGGGCGCCCGTGGCGCGTCGCCGCCGATCGTCGTGCGGGCTGGTGGCTGCCGTGCCGCTCGTATCCATGTGCCGAGCAGCATAGGGGACGACTACGGGATCAGGACCTTGGTCCAGTTGGTGAACTTGTAGCGATCGAGGTCCACGCGCCCGCCGATCCCGGGGACCGTGCCGCTCGAGGTGTACTGCCAGAAGGTCCAGCTGTTGCCGTCCCAGTTGTTGGCGGGCACCGTGGGCTGCGAGCCGGTGGTCCAGTGGGCGATCCAGAGGACCTTGTAGCCGGCCGTCGCCAGGGACGTCGTGTTGCCCAGGTTGTTGGACCAGAAGCTGGGCGAGACGTAGATCGCGCCGCGGACGCCGGTCAGCGTGTACACCCGGTCCATGAAGGCCTTGGTCCAGCTCTGGAGCTGCGTCACGGTCAGCCCGCCCGTCGTCTCCAGGTCCAGGACCGGGATCAGCTCGCCGGATACCGGCGCCGCGTTCTTGATGAACCAGTTGGCCTCGGCCACCGCGTCGCCGCTCGTCGTGCTGGGCCGCGCGAAGTGGTACGCGCCCACCTTGATTCCCTGGGCCTTTGCCTGCGCGCGGTTGGTGGCGTACATGTTGTCCAGGAAGTCGGTGGACTCCGTCGCCTTGATGTACGCGAAGCGCTTGCCCGCGCCCTTGACCTGCACCCAGTCGATGGTCCCCTGCCAGTGGCTGACGTCGATGCCCTCCCAGTACGCGCTGGTGGGGGTCGGGGACGGGGTGGGAGACGCGCTCGCGCTGGGCGACGGCGTCGGGGTCGGGCTCGGCGTCGGGGTGGCGGTGGGCGTGGGGCTGGACGTCGACGCGGTGGACTCGGAGGTCCAGGTCGTGAACAGGCCGGTGGCCGAATACACGACGCTCACCCCGTACAGCGAGCTCACGCTCTTGCCGTTGATCTCCTTGATCTTGTACCAGGAGCTCCCGGACACGGCCTTCCCGGCGCACGTGGCGCTGTAGCTGCCGCCCGACACCGTGCCCAGGACCGTGACCTTGGTCCCCGCGGGCAGGCTCGCCTTCTTCGTCGCGCTCGTGCTCGCGCTCGTCCGGACGGTCACGCCGTCGCAGGCGGTCTTGCGGTAGGTGAAGCTGTAGATCTTCTTGAGCAGGCTGGACGCGACGTAGACGTAGCTCACGCCGTAGCGCGTCTTGACGTCCTTGCCGCTCACCACCGAGAGGCGGTACCACGACGAGCCCGTCTTGGTGCTGCCGGCACACACGGTGCGCCAGCTGCCGCCCGAGACCTTCGCGGTGGCGACCACCTTGATCCCCTTGGACAGCGTGGCGACCTTGGTCGACCTGGTGGACGGCTTCGTGCGCAGGCTCACGCCGTCGCAGCGCGTCGAGAACAGCGTCAACGCGCTGGCCGGTGACGGCGCCGCGGCCGTGATCGCGCTCATCGCGAGCACGAGCATGGCGGCGAGGAGCAGGATCGGCATCCTCCTCCCGGAACGGATGGCCGTGGCGCCATGGGGCTGTGCGGCGAGACGTGGACTGAACGCGGACACGGAACCTCCCTCGTGAGGCGCCAAGCGTCGCGGGTCCACGCCCGCCGATCTATGGCCCCATGGGGCCAGTACGTACCAGTCCGATGGGGCTAGGTGCGGTTGGCCCCTCGTGCCGGCCCGGGTCAGGTGCCGGCGTCGTAGACCTCCGGGTTGACCGGCGTCGGGAGTCGCTCCCGACGCAAGCCCGCGAGCAGGTTCGCCGCCGCCATGGCCGCCATCCTGCCGCGCGTGGCACGCGACGCAGAGGCAATGTGCGGCACCACCAGGCAGTTGTCGAGGGCCACCAGGGGGTGATTCACGGGGAGCGGCTCCGGGTCCGTGACGTCGAGCGCAGCCGCCCAGATCGTTCCCTCCCGGAGCGCCGCCACGAGCGCGTCGGTGTCCACCACGGGCCCTCGCGACGTGTTCACGAGCACCGCGGTGCGCCGCATCCGGCCGAGCGCACGGGCGTCGATGAGGTGGTGCGTCTCCGGTGTCAGGTTGACGTGGAGGCTCACGAAGTCCGCCTCGGCCAGGAGGTCGTCCAGCGGCGTGTAGACCGCCCCGGTCTCCGCCTCGAGCTCGGCCGGAACCCGGTTGACGTCGTGGTACAGGATCCGCATGCCGAAGCCACCAGCACGCCGCGCCACGGCCTGCCCGATCCGGCCGAAGCCCACGATCCCCAGCGTGCTGCCGTGCACGTCGGGCCCCAGGAGCGTGAGCGGTCCCCACGTCAGCCATCGCCCGTCACGCACGTAGCGGTCCGCCTCCGCGATCCTGCGTGCGGCCGCCATGAGCAGCGTCCAGGCGAGGTCCGCGGTCGTCTCCGTGAGCACGCCCGGCGTGTTGCCGACCGGGATCCCGCGGCGCGTGCACGCGGGGACGTCCACGTTGTCGAAGCCGACGGCGTAGTTGGAGACCACCCGCAGGCCGGGGCCCGCGGCGTCGAGCAGCTCGTCGTCCACGCGATCGGTCAGCAGGGCGAGCAACCCGTCGATGCCGGCGACGCGGCGCAGGAGCTCCTCGCGAGGCGGCGGCAGCTCGTCCGACCACAGGTCCACGTCGCACGCCGCGCGGAGCGCATCGAGGCCCTCGGCTGGGATCTCCCGGGCGACGAACACCCGCGGCCGGTCGCTCATCGGGCCGCCGCGCCCGGCAGGCCAGCGACGAAGGCGCCGATCCGCTCGATCCCCGCCGCCAGGTTCTCCCGGCTCGTGGCGTACGAGATCCGGACGTGCCCGCCGCCTGCCTGCCCGAACGCCCGCCCGGAGAGAACCGAGACCCCCGCCTCGTCGAGGAGCCGGTCCGCGAACGCCGTGCCCGACAGGCCCGTCGCGCGGACCCGCGGGAACACGTAGAAGGCGCCGGCCGGGACGGCGCACTCGATGCCGGGGACCCGGTTCAGGCCCTCGACAACGAGGTCGCGCCGCGCGCGGAACTCGCGGACCATCGCATCGATGTCGTCCTGGGGACCCGTGAGCGCCTCGATCGCCGCCACCTGGCTGAACGAGGACACGCACGACACCGAGTTGATGACGAGCTTCCCGAACGGGCCGACGAGCGCCTCGGGCAGGATCGCGTAGCCCATCCGCCAGCCGGTCATCGCGTAGGTCTTGCTGAACCCGTCGAGCACGATCGTGCGCTCCGCGAGCCCGGGGAGCGAGGCGATGGAGACGTGCTCGCCGTCGTGGACGATGCGCCCGTAGATCTCGTCCGAGAGGACCGTGACCTCCGGGTGGCGCAGCACGAGGTCGGCGATCCGCTCGATGTCGGAGCGGGTGAACACGCCGCCGGTGGGGTTGGCCGGCGAGTTGATGACCAGCAGCCGGGTCCGGTCCGTGACCAGCCCCTCGAGCTCGTCGAGATCGACCCGGAAGTCCTTGGCCTGGGTGATCGAATACGGCACCGGCGTCGCCCCCACGAAGCGCGCCATCGACTCGTAGATCGGGAACCCGGGGTCCGGGTACACGACCTCGTCGCCCGCCTGGGCGAGCGCGAGGAGCGCGAAGAACATCACGGGCTTGCCGCCCGGGACGACGGCGACCCGGTCCGCGCTCACGCCGAACCCCTTGCGGGCGGTCGCGTCCGCGGCGATGGCCTCGCGCAGGGCGGGGAGTCCCATGAACGGGCCGTAGTGCGTCCAGCCCTCGTCGAGGGCGCGCTGGGCAGCCGCCCGGACGTTCGGCGGCGTGTCGAAGTCCGGCTCGCCGATCTCGAGGTGGATCACGCTGCGGCCCGTGGCCTCGAGCGCGCGGGCTCGCGCCACCGCCTCGAAGGCGGTCTCGGTCCCGATCCCCGTCATCCGGTCGGCGAGTCGCATTGCCGGATGCTAGCGGACCGACATTGCGGCGGAAGGGGGCCAGCGTCCTGCGCCGGTACAATCGCGTGGTGTCTCGCTTCTACTCGCTCGACGCCGCCAACGCCCTCGTGCCCGACCTCGCCGTGGTCACGACCCGCCTGCGCGAGCAGCGGGACGAGCTCGTGGGCGTGCGCGACGCGTACCGCGACCGCGAAGGCGCGGTCCTGCGTGAGGTGATCGCGGAGACGACGCGGGACGACGAGGCGGACGCCGACCCCGAGCTCCGCCGGCTCCAGCTCCGGATGCGCGGGATCGTGGACCAGATGCAGGCGGACGTCGCGTGGCTGGACGAGCGGGACATCGTGCTCCGCGACATCGGGACGGGGCTCGTGGACTTTCCGGCGCTCGTCTCCGGCCGCCAGGTCTGGCTGTGCTGGCGGTCCGGCGAGGCCGCCATCGGCTTCTGGCACAACATCGACGAAGGATTCGCCGGCCGGCGGCCGCTCCAGGCGCTCCCGGGCGAGACCGCCCGAGCCTGATCCCGAGGATCTCGGCCTCCGTTGCCGGTCCGGGCGCGCCGTTGAGGCAGGGTGCAGGTGGGTCGCGGGTACACTCCCGCCCATGCCCGCCCAGCCCGAGCCCGCCCCGCGCACGGACCGGATCCGCCAGGGAGACCGGGACAAGGCCTACCGGCCCCTGACGCGTGCCGCGCGCCGCGAGGCCTTCGAGGAGGGCATGGCCGCCTGGGAGCGCGGGGACTTCTTCGCGGCGCACGAGGCGCTCGAGCCCGCGTGGATGGGCACCGACGACCTCGCGGAGCGGGCGCTCCACCAGGGCCTGATCAAGGTCGCCGCGGCCTACGTGCACGCCGTCCGCGGCAACCCGACCGGCATCGCGAAGAACCTCCATGGCGCGCGTCGCCACCTCGAGGCGGCGCGGGCCGCCGGGCCCGCCTGGGGGATCGACGTCGCGGACCTGCTCGCCGCCATCGACGCCCGCCTCGCCGACGCATCGCTCGCCGCTACCCCACCCGTCATCCGGAGGACCGCACCCGCATGAACCGCCCCACGGGCATCCCCGCCGTCGACCCGCTCTACGCCGACCTGCGTCGCCACGACCCGGAGCGACCGGCGGTGATCCTCGACGTGCGCGAGGCGGACGAGTTCCGCGCCGTCCGCGTCCCGGGCTCGCTGTTCGTCCCGATGTCGCAGCTGGGGGCCCGGCTGCAGGACGTCCCGAAGGACCGTCCCGTGCTCGTCCTGTGTGCCTCGGGCTCGCGCTCGCAGCAGGTGACGGGCTACCTGCTCCAGAACGGCTGGGCGGACGTCGGCAACATCGCCGGCGGCATCACCGCGTGGGAGCGGATGGGCCTCGAGGTGCGCAAGGGTCCGGTCGCGGACGGCGAGGGCCAGCTCCCCGGCTGACCCGGTTCCCGGGGACCCGGAATCGAAACGGCCGCCGGAGGTCCGGCGGCCGTCGTTCGTTGCGCGGGAGCGGGCTACTCGCGTCGGCGGCGGAACCGCTCCGCGAGCGCCCGGACCTTCTCCTTGTGGTTGAACGCGTAGCCCACGAGGATCAGGAGGATGAAGTTGATCGCGCCGACGGTCGCGGCGTTGAGGTAGCCCAGCTGCTGGCCGATCTCGCCGTCCAGCTTGAGGGCCGGGACGACGGCGCCGAGCAGGCCGAGCTGGAAGAACGGCTCCTGCGGCGCGAGGTTCGCCCGGGCGATGTCCCCGGTCACGCCATCGGGGGTGCGTCCGGCGATGAGGAACGCGTGGGAGCCGGCGGCGATGCCCGCCGATCCCTCGAGCCCCTGGCCGAGGTCGGTCTGGGCCAGGTGCTTCCAGCCCGGGATGACGCCGTTCGCGTCCGGCTGCGCCCAGAGGGTCTCGGTCCGGGGCACGGAGCCGTCGGAGCCGCCCTGGACGTAGATGACGCCGTTGGCGGTGAAGCTGGACATGTTGGTGCGCGGGCCCGGCAGGTTCGTCTGGGCCGACACGCGCCACAGCGCGATGATGGCGTTGGGGTCGTCGGTCGTCGCCTTCTCGCCGCCCACCAGGCCCTGCTGGACCGTGGCCACGACGTCGCCGCTGGCGTTCGTGCCGCCCACGACGAAGATCACGTCTCCCACGTGGACGGCCGTGGCGTCCACGACTGGCTCGAACAGCGGCGACTGGGCCGTCCACGCGCCGGGGGCGCCGGACGTGTCGGTCTTCGTCTTCCACACGGTGTCCACGGGCGCGGTCCCGTTGGTGCCGCCCATGACGACCAGCCCGTCGGAGACCGCGATCGCGGCCGCTCCGGCGCGCGGCTCGGGGAGCGCGGCGGCGTCGACGGTCGTCCACTCGGTGGGGAGGGCACCGTCATTGCCGAGGGTCAGGCTGTAGACGGTCGAGGTCGGCTTGCCGTCCGGCCCGTAGCCGCCGATGACGAACATCGTGCTGCCGATGACCGCCGTCGCGGCATCGGTGCGGGCCTCCGGCAGGGACGGGCCGGCGGCCCACTTGTCGAGGTTGCCGGTGCCGACTGCCTTGGAGAAGTACACGTCCGCGACCGGGGCCTTGCCGTCCGAGCCGCCCGCGTAGAGGTACGTCGTCCCGAGGACCGCAGCCGCGCCGTCGACGCGGCCCGCCGGCAGCTGGAGCTCGGCCGGCGCCGTGTGCCACGGGAGCGTGGCGCCGCCCGGCGCGGGGCACGGGAGCGTCTCGTTGCCCGGCGGGCAGAAGTTGACCGGTGACCAGGCCAGGAGGCCGATGTCCACGGTCTTCTGGACCGTGAAGTAGTAGGCGCGGTCCGGCAGGTAGCCGAGCAGCAGGATGATCAGGACGAACCAGAACAGGGCCTTGATGAAGGCCCAGGTCCAGCCGTCGGCATCGACGAGCCCTCCGAGGGCGCGCCGCCGCACGGGCTGGCGGGGTGCGGGGAGTGCGGTCTGTGCCATCGCTCAGCTCCCCGCCGTGATCGTGCCGGTCATGTTCGGGTGGACCGTGCACACGAAGGTGTAGGTGCCGGCCTTGAGCGCCGGGACGTCGTAGGTCTTGGTCGCGACGCCCGGGAAGATCTCGCCCACGAAGATGTCGGCGCCGCTGGCGTCCTTGATCGCGATGTTGTGGGGGATCCCCGCGTCCTTGTTCTCGAACTCGATCTGGAACGGCGCGTCGGCCGGGACCTTGAGATCCTTGACCTCGAACGCGATGTTGAGCGCGCTCTCCTTGACCACCGTGCCCGACGGGGCCACCGAGCCGGAGGCGCCGGGGCTGGCCGATGCGCCCGCGCTCGCCGACGGTGATGCCTGGGTGAACTCGTCCGTCCAGCAGGCCGGGAACGGCGTGGCGCCGGGTGCGGGCTGGTAGCTCGGGTCAACCCACGGCTCGAAGGTCTTCTCCTCGCCGGTGGTCGGATCGATCACAGGCTCGAACAGCGACGGGTCCATGACGCGGTAGGGGCCGGTCCCCTTCTCTGCGCGGATGAACGCGATGAGGTTCTCGATCTGCTTGTAGTTGAGCGGGCCCGGCGGGTTGCCGGTGTTGGACCAGATCGGCATGATCGAGTTCGGGTCGCCGCAGACGTACCGCCCGCCGACCTGCAGCACGTTATGCAGGTAGCCCGGGTTGAGGTGGGCGAACAGCTTGTCCTGGCGGTTGAGCGTGGGTCCCTTGCCGCCTTCGCCGTTCGCGCCGTGGCACTGCGCGCAGTTCGCCTCGTAGATGTTGTAGCCACGCTCCACGGAGGTGACCTGCTGCTCGTTCGCGGCCGCCTCCATCCGGGGCTCGGACAGCCCGCCCGGCAGCCCCAGCTCGTAGAAGTAGTAGCCGATGACGAACAGGCTGACGATCGTCACGGCGAGGAAGCCCACCCAGCGCGCGTTGGCGGACTGGCGGACGATCTTCGCGGCGCGCTCAGGCGTCAGGTCGTTGCGGTGGGCCGACGGCGGCGCGGAGAAGCGCTCCGCGGGCACCGGCGCGGACGTCGGCACCGGCGCGGGAAGGCGCTCCTCGGGCGGGCGGCCGGGCTGGTCGGTCATCGGTCTCCTCGGTGGGCGGGCGGGTGGCGGCGGGTCAGATACAGCCGGTGGGCGAGCGCGGCGGCTCGATGCCAGGCTGGCCGACGGCGATCGGCAGGGGTCCGAGCGTGATCTTGCCGGTGTTGATCGTGAGGACGCCGCCGGCGTCCACCTTCACGCCGAAGCGATCCATGCTCCGCGGCGCCGGCCCGTACTGCGGACCCGCGGCCTTGATGCCCAGGCGGTCATAGCGCGAGCCATGGCACGGGCACTCCATCCAGAAGTTCTTGAGACACGGGTTCGGCTTGCAGCCGAGGTGCGGGCAGCGCTGGTACAGCGCACGGACGTTGACCGACGTCCCGTCGCCCACCTGGTCCTCGCCCGGGATGAACCGCTGCTGGCTCGGGTCGATGAGGATCACGAATGCCTTGGCCGAGCCGACGTAGGCCGGAAAGCCCTGGTCGATCGGCAGCGTGGAGTTCGCGGACTTGACGTCGTCCAGCGTCCCGACGACGACCTCGCCGCCGAACTTGCCCACGAGGTTCGGCCACAGGAAGCCGATCGTGCCGGCAGAGACCTCGAGCAGCCACAGGCCCATGCCCGCGGCCAGGGAGCCGCGCAGCAGCTCGCGCCGGGAGACGCCCTGGACCTGCTCGTGACGGATGGCCTTGAGGGCCTCTTTCGTGAGCGCCTGCGGCTTGTCCGCAGGCTCGACGTGGTAGTTGCTCATGACTCCGGTTTCCTTCGGATCAGAGGGCGAAGTGAAGGCCCGGCGTCCCGATCGGGAAGAACGTCAGGTAGGGGATGACGAACGAGTAGCCGGGGCCACGGAAGAAGATCCCCACGAACGTGACGAACAGCCCGAGGACGCAGAACAGGGAGAACAGCATCACGGTCGTCTTCCGCTCCGAGGGGCGGACGGCGAGGATGTTGCCGCGGTCGATGAACGGGATCAGCGCCGCACCCACGAGCACGAAGGTCGGGGCGAGGACACCGGCCACGGTCGGGTGGAAGTAGGCGAGCAGCTCCTGGAGGCCGAGGAAGTACCACGGCGCCTTCGCGACGGCCGGCGTGATGTTGCCGTTCGCGAGGTCCTCCAGCGGCGCGTTGACGAACAGGCCCATGAGCAGCAGGAACACGCTCATCAGCGCCGCGGCCATGAACTCGATGGTCAGCAGGTGCGGCCAGGTCATGACCGTGTCGTCGGGTTCCTTCTGGACCCGGACGACGGCGTCCTGCTTGACCAGCGCGAGCAGGCGGTACGGGCGCGCCGACATCGGCACGCGCTGCTTGTCGATCTCCGTCCGCCTGGTTGGATCCACCGGAAGGACGACGCGCTTGTCGGTGGGCTGCTTCGTATCAGTCATGGCTCACCGAGGTCCAAGGCCGAGCTCCGTCGAGGCCATTGGCCCGAGGTAGGACGACCCGCTTGTCCGGCGGCGACTTCGTGTCAGTCATGGCTCACAGCGGCCCACTAATCCCGCCGTCCTTGCGGATGCGCCAGAAGTGCACCGCGAGGAAGATGGCCGCAACGAGCGGGAAGACCATGATGTGGAGCACGTAGAACCGCAGCAGCGTGTTCTGGCCCACCTCGATGCCGCCCAGGAGGAGGAGCTTCGAGGGGGTGTTGGCCAGCGGCGCGTAGCCCGCCATGTTGGTGCCGATGGTGATGGCCCAGTAGGCGATCTGGTCCCACGGGAGCAGGTAGCCCGTGAAGCTGAGCATGATCGTCAGGAACAGCAGCACGACGCCGACGACCCAGTTGAACTCGCGGGGCGGCTTGTAGGCGCCGTGGTAGAAGACCCGCATCATGTGCAGGAACACGAAGAACACCATCAGGTGCGCCGCCCAGCGGTGGACGTTGCGGGTGAGCAGCCCGAACACGACGGTGGTCTGGATCTGCACCGACCTCTCGATCTGATATACCGCGGCGCGATATAACGATCCACGATATGTCAAGCCCCAGCCCGTGATGACGAGTCGACCGCGGTAGCCTGTCGGCGAGATGGCCGCGCACGACACCACGCCGGTGCAGACGGCACGACCCGGGGCGATCGCCTCGATCGTGGCGCTGCCGCTCGTCGTGCGGGTCACGCTCGTCGTGGGGACGCTCGTCGCGGCCACCGCGGCCGTCGCGGTGCTGGAGCACACGGTCGGCGTCGCCGACGCCTCGCCGCTGTACCTCATCGCCGTCGTGCTCGCGGCGGCCCTGCTCGGGACGTGGGGGGCGGTCGCGACCTCCGTCGTGGCGTTCCTCGTCTACGACTTCACGTTCACGTCGCCGCGGTTCACGTTCGTGGTCGCGGATCCCGCCGAGTGGCTGAACCTGCTGCTGTTCCTCCTCGTGGCCGTGGTCCTCGGCCAGGTGACCGCGCTCCTCCGCGATCGCGCGGACGAGGCCGACCGCCGGGCACGCGAGTCCGAGGCACTGGTGGCGATCAGCCGCGACATCGCGCTGGCGGGATCGTTCGAGGAGGCCGCGGTGGCCGTCGCGACGCGCCTGCGCCGGGACGCGGAGATGGCCTCGATCCGGGTCGTGCTGGCCGATCGCCCCGATGTGCCAATCGCGGAGACGGGCGTCCCACCGGACGACGCGGCTGGGCTCCCGTGGACGCTCGTGCGCGCGGCGCCCGACGGCGGCTCGGACTGGCTGCGCGTCGTCGATGGGTCCACCCCACCGGCCGCCGGAGTCGGTGGCCTGGCGGATCGCTACTCGGTCGCCATCGGTCCCGGCGATCGCCCGGTGGGCTGGATCCACGCCACGCGCGTCGCGGGAGACCCGATGCCGGGGCGGGGCGCCAGGCGCCTGCTCACGCTCGCGGCCGACCAGCTGGGGATCGCCCACCGCCGCGACGAGCTGCGGGCCGAGGCGACGGCCGCGGAGGTTGCCCGCCAGAGCGACGCGCTGCGCGGCGCGATCCTCGACTCGGTCTCCCACGACCTGCGGACCCCCATCGCCAGCATCCGCGCCCTCGCCGGCGGCCTCGCGGACCCGGCCACCAGCCCCGACCTCCCGACCGTCCGCGCGACCGCCGCGGAGATCGACGCCCAGGGGGCGCGGCTCGCCGACCTGGTCAACGGGCTCCTGGACATGGGCCGCATCCAGGCGGGCGCGGTGCGCGCGGAGCTCCGCCCGTACGACCTGCGCGAGCTCGTGGAGACGACGCTCCGGCGTGCCGCCGTCGAGCCCGGTGCGCCGTCGCCCGTCGTGGACGTCCCGGACGACCTGCCGCCCGTGCTCGCCGATGCCGTCCTGTTCGACGGCGCATTCGGGAACGTCATCGCCAACGCGGCTGCCCACGCGCCCGGTGCGGCGGCCCGGGTCACGGCCCGCGTCGCCCCGGACGCGGGGATCGTCCTGGCCGTCGACGACGCAGGCCCGGGGGTCCCGGACGAGACCCTGTCACGCGTCTTCGAGCGCTTCTACCGCGGCGCAGAGGCGACGCCGGGCGCCCGCCGCGGCCTCGGGATGGGCCTCGCGATCGCGAAGGGGTTCACGGAGGCGATGGGCGGGTCGATCCTGGCGAGCCGGAGCGAGCTCGGCGGGCTGCGGGTCGAGCTCCACCTGCTCGCAGCCGGGGAGCTGGAGGCCGAGTGAGCGGGCCGCGGATCCTCGTGATCGAGGACGACGACGTGACGCGCAGCGCCGTCGCCGGCAATCTCGCCGCCCACGACTACGACGTGGACGAGGCCGCGGACGCGGCCGGCGGGCTGCTGGCCTGGGATGCCGAGCGTCCCGACCTCATCCTCCTCGACCTCGGGCTCCCGGACCGAGACGGCCTGTCGGTGATCCGCCACGTCCGGCGCGAGGCCGCCACCCCGATCCTGGTCCTCTCGGCACGCGGCCAGGAAGCGGACAAGATCGGCGCGCTCGAGGCCGGCGCCGACGACTACGTGACCAAGCCGTTCGGGATCGGCGAGGTCCGTGCCCGGGTCGCCGCGCTGCTCCGACGGGCCGGCCAGGCGACCGGCGACCCGGCGGGCATCCTGCGCAACGGCTCGATCATGCTGGACCCGTCCCGGCGCGTCGTGACCGTCCGCGGCGAGGAGCTGGCGCTCACGCCGCGCGAGTACGAGCTGCTCAAGCAGATCCTCGCGGCACCCGGGCGGGTGCTCACCCACGGCCGGCTCCTCCGCGCGGTCTGGGGCACCGCGTACGGCAAGGAGGGCCACTACCTCCACGTCTACGTGTCGCGCCTGCGGCGGAAGCTCGAGCAGGCCGACCCGGACGGGGACGCACGCGATGTCGTGGCGGCCGAGCCGGGAGTCGGGTACCGGGTGCGCGAGAGCGCCCCCGACTGACGCGTTGGCCGCATGTTGAGCGGCTGTTGAGCGTCCGGGTGCGGGCGGGGTCCCGTTCCCTCTTGGGGGCCGAGCCTACGTTCGATGCATGGACACGAACGAAGGGGTCGTGGAGCACCACCTCCATGATCGCGAGCAGGTCAGGGCCCTCATCCTGCTCGCCGCGCACAGGACGATCGGCGGGGTGAGCATCTCGAACCTGCCCGACGCGGCCGCGCTCGCCGACGAGCTGGCGGATGAGGCACGGCGCCGCGGCGTCTCCCTCGTCGTCGGGTCGGCGCACACGATCGTCGCCCGGCGGGCGTGAGCGACCTCGCCGAGGGCGCCGACCACCCGACCATCAAGCACGGCCGGAAGCCCGGGGACACCCGCGCCCTCGTCACCCGCCCGGACGGCCGCTACTTCCGCTATGGCCCCGACGGCACGATCGTCGCGCGGGCCGCCGCCATCGAGCCCGAGCGCCGTGTCGCCCGTCTGGGGTTCGGCGCCCGGCGGGTGATGTTCGGCCGCGTGCTCTCCTCGCACGAGGAGCTGGAGCAGCGGCTGCCGAAGTGGAAGGCGCTCGCGGTCTTCTCCAGCGACGTCATGAGCTCGGTCGCGTATGCCACCGAGGCCAGCATGTTCACGCTGCTCGCCGTGGGGACGGTGGCCTTCGCGTACCTGATGCCGATCTCGCTGCTGATCGTCGGCCTGCTGTTCCTCGTCACGTTCTCCTATCGCCAGACGATCCGCGCGTACCCGCAGGGGGGCGGCAGCTACATCGTTGCGCACGCCAACCTGGGCACGATCCCCGGGCTCGTGGCGGCCGCCGCGCTGCTCATCGACTACGTGCTCACGGTCGCGGTCAGCGTGTCGTCGGGCGTGTTCAACCTCGCGTCCGCCTTCCCCGTCCTCCACGACCTCACCGTGCCGCTCATCGTGCTGGCGATCCTGCTCGTGATGGGGGTCAACCTCCGGGGCATCAGCGAGAGCGGGACCGTGTTCGCGCTCCCGACGTACATCTTCATCGGCAGCGTCCTGCTGCTCGTCGGCATGGGGCTGGTCCGGACCGCCCTCGGGCAGCCGCCGCAGGTGACGGGGGTCGAGGCGGTGAAGGTCCCCGTCGAGACGCTCAGCCTGCTGCTGCTGATGCGCGCCTTCGCGGACGGCTGTTCGGCGATGACCGGGACCGAGGCGATCTCCAACGGGACGCCCGCGTTCAAGCCGCCCGAGTGGAAGAACGCCCAGACGACGATGGTCGCGATGGCCGTCGTCCTGGGCGTGGTGTTCCTCGGCATGTCGTACCTCGCCACCGTGAGCGGCGCCGTGCCCAGCACGCAGGAGTCCGTGCTGTCACAGATCGGCGGGGCGGTGTTCGGCTCGTCGCCGATGTACTACGTGCTGATCTTCTCCACGATGGGGATCCTCGTGCTCGCGGCCCAGACGAGCTTCGCGGACTTCCCGCGCCTGGCCTCGATCCTCGCGAAGGACGGGTTCATGCCGCGCCGGTTCGCCTATCGCGGCGAGCGGCTGGCGTTCAACGCCGGGATCGTCGTGCTCGCGGCGCTCGCGATCCTCGTGGCCGTCTCGTTCGGCGGGCGGGTGGAGGCGCTCATCCCCCTGTACGCGATCGGCGTGTTCACCGCGTTCACCCTCTCGCAGACCGGGATGGTCCGCCACTGGCTGCGGGACCGCGTGCCCGGCTGGCGGAAGAGCGCGATCATCAACGGCTTCGGCGCCACGGCGACGTTCATCGTCGCGATCGTGCTCGCGATCGCGAAGTTCGCCTACGGCGCCTGGATCGTCATCGTCATCGTGCCCGTCCTCGTCGGGCTCCTGCTCCTCGTGCGCCGCGCCTACGCCGGCGCGGACCAGGAGCTGTTCGTCCGGAGCGACGTCGCGATCAACGCCCCGCATCGGCGCCAGCGAGTGGTGGTCCCCATGCCCGACATGCGGCGCGACGCGATCCAGGCGATCAAGTTCGGGCTGACGATGTCGGGCGACGTCGTGGCCGTCCACGTGACCGACGACCTGGAGCAGGCGGAGCGGCTGCGGGAGCGGTTCCGCCGCCAGGTCCACGGCGTGGAGCTGCTGGTGCTGGAGTCGCCGTACCGCGAGCTGGTCCAGCCGCTCGTCCGGTACCTGGACATGCTCGCCGCGCGGGACCCGGACGTGGTCACGATCGTGCTCGTGCCGGAGCGGATCGTCGCGCACTGGTGGGAGCGGATCCTCTACAACCAGAACGCCCACCGGATCCGGGACGCGCTCGCCGGGCGGCCGGGGATCCTCGTCGCGGACGTCCCGTTCCGCCGGCCCGGCACGCCCCACTGAGCGCTCGCTCCGCATTCGGGCCGGACCGCACTCGTCGCGGGTCCGCGGCTGGGGCACGCTGGCCGGGACGGTTCGAGCGACGGCGAGGCGGGTGCGATGCGGACGATGGTGGCTGCCCAGGGCGTGGAGGCGACGGCGCGCTGGATCGCGGCGGCGCGCGCGCAGGAGCGTGCCCGCCCCGACGCGCTCGTGGACGACCCGTGGGCGGAGGCGCTCGCGGGCGAAACCGGCATGACCTGGGTGCGAGCGGTCACGGCGCGGGCGCCCGACGCCACGCTCCCGATCGTGGTGCGTGCACGCTTCTTCGACGACTGGCTGCTCGCCCAGGTCGCCCGGGGCCTGCCGATGCAGGTGGTGATCCTCGGCGCCGGGCTGGACACACGGGCTTGGCGGCTGGCGTGGCCCGCGGGCACGACGCTCTACGAGGTGGACCGCGCGGCCGTGCTCGAGGACAAGGCGACGACCATGCGCGAGGCCGGCGTGCTGCCGACCTGCACGCGGATCGACGTCCCGGCCGACCTGCTCGGCCGCTGGCCCGCGGCGCTGCTCCGCGCCGGCCTGGACCCCGACGTCGTGACCACCTTCGTGGCGGAGGGCATCCTGTTCTACCTTCCCGACACCGGGCTGCGGCGCGTCCTCGGCGCCGTCACGTCCCTGGCCGCCGCCGGGAGCCGGCTCGGGTTCGACATCCCCAGCCGCCTGGTCCTGACGTCGCCGTACACGAAGCCGTGGATCGACATGCAGGCCGCGGCGGGTGCGCCGTGGCGAGGCACGATGGACGACCCGGTCGCCGAGCTCACGCCGATGGGCTGGGACGTGGAGGTGACCCAACCCGGCGATGGCGACAACGCCCACGGGCGCTGGTCGCTCCCGGTCGTCCCCGCGGCCTCGCATGACCTGCCGCACAGCTGGTACGTGACCGCGGTCCGCACGGCCGGGTAGGCGACGCATCAACGGCCGAATCCGCGGTCTGTGCGACCGCGCCCTCGGTCGCGAGCGGCGAGGATGGGCGATC
>JAICUV010000170.1 GCA_025935655.1 Chloroflexota bacterium
GGCACGACTGGTCGAGCACCTCCGGCTCGACGGGCGTGCGAGCGTCGCGCAGCTGGCCGCCAGCCTCGACGTCACCCCGTCCACGATCCGGCGCGACCTCCAGCGGCTCGCCCGGGAGGGTCGCCTCGTCCGCACCTACGGAGGCGCCGCGCTGAGCGACGGCCTGTCGCGCACCGCGCGTGCAGACCCGAGGCTCGCGGCCAAGCAGGCCATCGCGCGGGCCGCCGCGTCGCTCGTGCCCGATGGCTCGACGATCGCGATCGGCAGCGGCACCACGGCGCTGGCGCTCGCCCGGGAGATCGCGGAGCGCCGGCTGACCGTCATCACCAACGCGCTCGACGTCGCGAACGTGCTGCTCGACCGCGACGGCATCGAGCTCATCGTGCTCGGCGGCGTCGTCCGCCCGCGGATGCACTCGATGCTGGGCCACCTCGCCGAGCTCGCCTCGAACGAGCTTCGCGCGGACACGCTGTTCATGGGGATCGGCGCGATCAGCGTGGACCAGGGCCTGATGAATGACTCCGTGCCCGAGATCCTCGTGGACCGCGCGCTGCGGCGGATGGCGCGCCAGGTCGTGGTGCTGGCCGACGCGTCGAAGTTCGACCAGGCGGCCCCCGGGTTCGTGTTCGCCCTCGACGAGGTCAACGTCCTGGTCACGGACGACGGGGCCCGCCCGGACACCCTCGCCGCGGTCCGTCGCCGGGGCGTGGACGTCATCGTGGCGGCCGCAGCGCCAGCCGGCGTCAACCCGAAGGCGGTCGGATCATGATCCAGGGCACCGTGCCGGCCGAGATCCGGGAGGGCCCCGAGGCGATCCGGGCGACGATCAGGTCCGCCGGCCCGACCGCGCGCGGGGTGGCGGGCCGCTGGCGTGCGCAGGGCATCCGCCGCGTCCACGTGATCGGCAACGGGACGAGCTTCCACTCGAGCCTCGCGTCGACGGCGCTCTACCGCCGCAGCGCCGGACCGGACGACCCCGTCGTCGTCCCGCTGACCGCGGCGGACTTCGTCACGTACCCCCCGGCGCTGGGCCCCGCGGACGCCATCGTCGGGATCTCGTCGTCCGGCGAGTTCAAGGACGTCGTCGCGGCGGCGGAGCGCCACCGCGGCAGCGTCCCGTTCGCGGCCGTCGTCCACGTCGAGGGCTCCACGCTCACCCGCGTCGCGTCGGACGTCGTCATGTCGGCCGGCGGCCCGTCCACGGTGCCGGTCATGACCAAGACCTTCTCGTCCACGCTCGCCGCCACGGAGCTCCTGCTCCTCGAGCTCCTGGGGCCGGCCGCCGGCGACGCGCTGCGGGCAGACCTCCTCGCCGCCGCCGATGCCGCCGAGTCCGCGATCGCCGCGGCGGAGCCGCTCGTGGACGATCTCGCCCGCCGCCTCCAGCACGCCGAGCACCTGTTCGTGACCGGCGGCGGCCTCGCGTACCCGGCCGCGCTCGAGGCCGCGCTCAAGCTCAAGGAGATGGCGCTCGTCCACGCGGAGGGCGCCGAGGCATGGGAGATGACCTCGGGCGCCGCCACGATGCTCGGCCCGGATGCCGTGGTCATCGCGCTCGCGCCGGAGGGTCCGGCCCGCGACGCCGTCGGGGAGCTGCTGGGGCACGCGGCCGCCTGGGGCGCCACCACCATCGAGGTCGGCCCGGGCCGGCTCCAGCCGGGATCGGCGCTCCTCCCGCTCCCCGTGTCGGCGGCCGAGGCGCATGCCCCGCTGTCGGCGGTCCCGCCCGTCGCCCTGCTCGCCTTCGCGCTCGCCCGCCTGCGCGGGGCAGACCCGGACCATCCGGGCTGGATCGAGCGCTATCACAGCCAGGGGCTCAGGCACATCCTGGGCGCCGAGGAGATCAGCTCATGACCCGCATCGTGCTCGTGGGCGCCGGCAGCGTGGAGTTCACCCGCAACCTGCTCGGCGACATCCTCTCGTTCCCCGCCCTCCGGGACGCGGAGCTCGTGCTTCACGACATCGACCCGGAGCGCCTCCGCACCGCGGAGCGGATGGCGGCATGGACCGCCGAGGCGCTCGGCGCGACGCCGTCCATCACCGGCTCCCTGGACCGCGTCGAGGCGCTGACCGGCGCGGACTACGTCATCAACACGATCCAGGTGGGCGGGGCGCGGGCGACGCAGATCGACTTCGACATCCCGGCCCGCTACGGCCTGCGCTACACGATCAACGACACGATCAACGCGGGCGGCGTGCTCCGCGGCCTGCGGACGATCCCCGTGGTCCTTGGGATCGCGGCCGACATGGCCGAGGTCTGCCCGGACGCGCTGTTCCTCAACTACACGAACCCGATGGGCATGCTCGTCCGCGCGGTCGATGACGCGATCGGCTTCCCGACGGTCGGGCTGTGCCACTCGGTGTACTGGACCGTGGACACGCTGGCGCGCTACGTCGGCGTGCCGGCGGCGGAGGTCGACGCGCTGTCCGCGGGCGTGAACCACCTCGCCTGGATCCTGCGCCTCGAGCACCGCGGGCGGGACCTCTACCCGGACCTCGACCGGTTCGTGCGCGAGGGGACCGTCCCGGACGACGACCTCGTCCGCGCGGACCTCTACCGCCGGTTCGGCTTCTACCCCACGGAGTCCTCGGAGCACCACGCGGAGTACAACCCGTGGTTCATCCCGAAGGACCTGGTGGAGGCGTACCACGTCCCGATCGGCGAGTACCTCTCGCGGGTCGCGAACAACCTCGACGAGTACGCCGAGACCCGCCGCAAGCTCGACGCCGGCGAGCCGTTCGAGATCGAGCGCAGCGGGGAGTACGCCGCGGTCATCGTCAACGCGATGGCGACCGGCGACCCGGCCCGGATCGTGGCCAACGTGATGAACCGGGTGGGTCTCGCCGGCGCCGGGGGCGGCGCGCTCATCTCGAACCTGTCGGCGGAGGCGTGCGTCGAGGTCCCGGCCCTGGTGGACGGGCTCGGCGTCCATCCCACGGCGGTCGGGCCGCTGCCGCCGCAGTGCGCCGCCTACACGAGGCCCGCCGTCGACTGCCAGGAGCTGACCGTGCAGGCCGCGCTGGACGAGGACCGGGACCTCGTCTACCACGCGGTGCTCACGGACCCCATCGTCCAGGCCCGGCTGACGCTCGATGAGGCCTGGCGCATGACCGACGAGCTGATCGATGCCGAGCGGGAGTGGCTCCCGTCGTGGCTCGGCGGCGACACCCCCGACTGGCTCGCGTGAGGAGGAGACCCATGTTCGCGACGACCATCACGGGGCGCCCGCGGGGCGCCTTCGTGGCCGCAGCCCTCGCCGTCCTGCTCGCCGCGTGCGGCGGGACGACCACATCCACGGCCCCGGGCACCACCGTCCCCGCCTCGGCCCCCGCGTCCGCGCCCTCGGGCGAGCCCGCGGCGAGCAGCGGCTACACCGGCCCGCCGGCCACGATCGAGTACGCGATCTGGGGCGACCCCCAGGAGATCACCTCGCAGACCGCGGTCGCCCAGACGTTCATGGACGCCAACCCGTCGATCACGGTCAACGTGTCCGTCTCGGACTGGGACGCCTACTGGGACAAGCTCCAGACCGGGATCGCCGGCGGTGCTGCGCCCGACGTGTTCGCGATGGACGGGCCGCTGTTCCCCGACTACCAGTCGCGCGACGTCCTCCTGGACCTCAAGCCGTTCATCGACCGCGACGGCTACGACCTCACCCAGCTGGCGGACCAGGGCGTCGCCGACTTCACGACCGAGGGCGGCCAGTACGGCCTGCCGCGCGATCTCAACGTCATCGCCCTGTACTACAACAAGGCGAAGTTCGACGAGGCGGGTCTGGCCTACCCGGACGACACGTGGGACTGGGCCAAGCTCGTCGCCACCGCGAAGCAGCTGACGAAGGACACCGACGGCAACGGCACCATGGACCAGTGGGGCTTCTACACGGAGACCACGGACATGGAGAACTACTGGCTGTCCACGGTCTGGCAGAACGGCGGCGACGTCCTCGCGCCGGACGGCAAGTCCACGGTCCTCGGCACGGACGAGGCGGCGGGCGGCATCCAGTTCGTCCAGGACCTCATCTGGAAGGACAAGGTCATGGCGGACCCGGCGGTGTTCGCGGAGACCGGCGACGCGTTCGAGCAGGGCGTGGCCGCGATGGCCGCCAACGGCTCGTGGCTGGTGCCCACGTTCCAGGCCGCCGGCATCGACTTCGGGATCGCGCCGCTCCCGTCCGGGCCCGCCGGCCGGTTCACCTCGGTCAACCCGACCGGCGCCGTCGTGTACAAGGGCTCGAAGAGCCCGGACGCGGCCTGGGCGTTCGTGAAGTACCTCGCCTCGCCCGCCGCGCAGGAACAGCTCATGCAGCTCCACGCGTCGCTCCCGGTGAGCAAGGAGGTCCTGGCGGGCCCGTACGCCACCGCGTTCGATGGCGCGCAGGTGTTCGCGGACAGCCTCGCGTACGCGAAGCTCAAGCCGTCGTTCAAGGGCTACAACGAGTTCACGACGATCCTCCAGGGCGAGCTCGACGAGAACGTGTTCAACGCGGCGAACAAGACCGCCAAGCAGGCGCTCACGGACGTCGTGCCCCAGCTCGACGCGCTCCTCGCGGGCCAGTAGGGGACCGCACCGGTGGCCCTCGCCGATCTCCGTCGCATCGCCCCGCCGTCACGCCAGGGACGGCGGGGGCCACGGGCCGGCGAGGGCCGCTGGGCCCTCCTGTTCCTCGCCCCGACGCTCATCGGGCTCGCGTTCCTGTCCGCCGGGCCGATCATCGCGGCGTTCGGGATCAGCCTGACGTCGTGGGACCTGCTGACCGCGCCCGAGTTCGTGGGGCTCGACAACTTCTTCGCCCTGTTCCGCGACCCGCGGTTCATCGTGGCCCTCCGGAACACGGCGTTCTACACGTTCGTGTCGGTCCCCGTCGGGATGCTCCTCTCGCTGGGCCTCGCCATCGCGCTCAACCAGGCGCTGCGGGGCATCGCGCTCATCCGGACGGCATACTTCCTCCCGGTCGTGACCTCCGCCACCGCGGTCGGGCTCGTCTGGGCCTGGATCTACAGCCCGGGTGACGGGATCCTCAACCAGATCATCGGGATCTTCGGCATCCCGGCCCAGAAGTGGGTCACGGACCCGTTCTGGGCGATGCCCGCGATCATCGTGATGAGCGTCTGGCAGGGTCTGGGCACGAGCGTGATCGTGTTCTTGGCGGGCCTCCAGGGGATCCCGCAGGAGTACTACGACGCCGCCTCGGTCGACGGCGCCGGCCGCTGGTCGCGCTTCCGCCGGGTCACGCTCCCGCTGCTCACGCCGAGCATCTTCTTCAACGGGATCCTCGCGCTCATCGGCGCGTTCCAGGTGTTCGACCAGGTGTACGTGCTCGCCCGGCCGGGCAAGCCGACCCAGGCGACCATCACGCTGATCTACTTCATCTACGAGAACGGCTTCAAGAACTTCAAGATGGGGTACGCGGCCGCGGCCTCCTGGATCCTGTTCCTCATCGTCGCCGTGCTGAGCGTCATCTACTTCCGCTCGCAGCGGCGCTGGGTGCACTACCAGTGATGGCCCGGGCTCGCGTCCTGCGGCGCAGCCGCCGGACCCTGCTGTACGTGCTGCTGATCGCGGGCGCGCTGCTGATGATGGCGCCATTCTTCTGGATGCTGGTGACCTCGCTCAAGACGCGCGCCGAGGTGTTCGGGGCGCCGCCGCTGTCGCTGCCCAGCGGGCCCCACTGGGAGAACTACGTCCGGATGTGGAACGCGCTGCCGGGCGTGACGTTCGGGACGTTCTTCCTCAACTCGCTCAAGCTCGCGCTGCTCAACACGGGCGGCCAGCTGCTGACCTGCTCGATGGCGGCATACGCCTTCGCGACGATGCAGTTCCGGTTCAAGGGGCCGCTGTTCGGGCTCCTGCTCGCGACCCTCATCATCCCGTACCAGGTGGTGCTGGTCCCGAACTTCGTCCTGTGGCGCAGCCTGCCCAACCCGCTCAGCGCCAGCGGCAGCTTCTACGGGACGCAGGAGCCGCTGTGGCTGGGGGCGTGGCTCGGCGGCGCGTTCGGGACGTTCCTGCTTCGCCAGTTCTTCCTCGCCATCCCGCTCGAGCTCGCGGACGCCGCCCGCGTCGACGGCGCCAACCCGTGGCAGATCTTCTGGCGGATCTACGTGCCGCTCGCCCGGCCGGCCCTCGCGACGCTCGCGATCTTCACGTTCATGTGGTCGTGGAACGACCTGCTGAGCCCGCTGATCTACCTCCGGACGCTGGACCAGTACACGACGACCGTGGGGCTCGCGTTCTTCCAGGGCCAGTTCGTGGGCAAGTGGCCGGAGATGATGGCGGGGGCGATGGTCAGCCTGGCGCCGATGATCATCCTGTTCGTCGTCGCGCAGCAGTACTTCGTGCGCGGCATCGCCCTGTCCGGGCTCAAGGGCTGAGCCGAGTGGCGGACGAGACGCCGGCCGATCCCGCGCAGGACCTCGCGCCGGACCTCGCGCTCGGCGACTTCCGGCCGCGCCAGGCGCTGCGCGTGCCCGAGCACCACGTCCCGCTCCCGCGGTTCCCGGCCGTGGACGCGCACAACCACCTGGGCAGCGCGTTCGGGGGCGAGTGGGCGACGCGCGACGCCGGCGAGCTGGCACGGGCGATGGACGCGTCGGGCGTCGAGGCGATCGTGGACCTCGACGGCGGGTGGGGCGAGGGCCTCCTGCGCGAGCTCGGCCGCTGGCAGACGCCGCTGCCCGGGCGGGTCGCCGTGTTCTCGGGGCTGGACTACGCGATGTGGGCGACGGAGCCGCGCTTCGGCGACGTGGAGGCTGCGCGCCTGCGCGCAGGCGTCGCGGCGGGCGCCCGCGGGCTCAAGGTGTGGAAGCTGCTGGGGCTCCGCGCACGGGACACGGCCGGGCGGCTGGTGCCCGTGGATGACCCGCGGCTGGACGTGCTGTGGGCCACCGCGGGGGAGCTGGGCGTCCCGGTGACGATCCACGTGGCGGACCCGGTCGCGTTCTTCGAGCCGCTCGACGGCACGAACGAGCGCTGGGAGGAGCTCCGCGAGCACCCGGACTGGCACTTCTGGCCGACCCGCCCGCCCGGCCGTCCCGACCTCGACGGGTTCCCGCCGTTCGACGAGCTCATCGACGGGCTGGAGCGGGTCGTCGTGCGACATCGGGGGACGACGTTCATCGGGGCGCACGTTGGGTGCGCGGCGGAGGACCTGGCACGCGTGTCCACGATGCTCGAGCGCGCGCCGAACCTCCACGTCGACCTCGCGGCGCGGATCGGCGAGCTCGGTCGCCAGCCCTACACGACGAGGGCGTTCATCGAGCGCTGGCAGGACCGGGTGCTGTTCGGGACGGACATGGCGCCGGACCCCGCGTGGTGGGCGGTGTACTACCGCTTCCTCGAGACCCGCGACGAGTCGTTCCCCTACGACGCCGACCCGGACGAGCCCCCGAGTCAGGGCCGCTGGCGGATCCACGGCCTGGGCCTGCCCGAGGACGTCCTGCGCAAGGTCTACCGCGAGAACGCCCTGCGGCTCATCCGGTTCTGAGCGGGCTGTCTCCCGCGTACCTGCGCGCGCTCGCTCCGCGATCGTCCCGA
>JAICUV010000166.1 GCA_025935655.1 Chloroflexota bacterium
AAGCCGTGCCCTCGACACGGCTACTGCGCTGGGCGCGTCCTACGCGGACGTGCGGGTCGTCCGGCGGGTCGAGGAGTCCATCACCATCAAGTCGGGCCGGCTGGAGGGCGTGTCCGGCGGCGAGAGCGAGGGCTTCGGCGTCCGCGTCCTGGTCGACGGGGCGTGGGGGTTCGCGGCGAGCCACCATCTCTCCACGGCCGAGGCGGACCGGGTCGCTGCCGACGCCGTCCGCATCGCGAAGGCGAGCGCGACCGCCCTCCGCACGCCGGTCGTGCTCGACGACCGGCCGCCGGCCCACGGACGGTTCGAGACGGCCGTGGAGGAGGACCCGTTCGCGGTCCCGCTCGATCGCAAGATCGCCGACCTCATGGCGGCCGACGCGGCCCTCCGCCGCGTGGACGGCATCGCCTGGACCGAGACGATGTACGGCGCCCAGCGCGAGGACAAGACGTTCGCCGCGAGCGACGGGAGCTACACCGAGCAGGCGATCACGCACGTCGGCGCGGGGCTGGAGGCAAACGCCATCGAGGGCGACGAGCACCAGCGCCGAAGCTACCCCGACAACGGCGGCGCCTGGGCGAGCGCCGGCTACGAGTTCGTCCGCGGGCTCGACCTCGAGGGCAACGCGGAGCGGGTCGCCTCCGAGGCGCGCGAGCTCCTGACGGCCCCGCCGCTGCCCGCGGGCACGCGGACGATCGTCCTCCACCCGTCGCAGCTGTACATGCAGGTCCACGAGAGCTGCGGCCACCCCACGGAGCTCGACCGGGCGTTCGGCACGGAGGCGAGCTACGCGGGCACGAGCTTCCTCACGCCGGACATGCTCGGCTCCTTCCGCTACGGCAGCGACCTGTGCGACATCGTGGCCGACGCCACGGTCGCGGGCGGCCTCGGCAGCTTCGGCTGGGACGACGAGGGCGTGGCCGCGCAGCGCGTGCCGCTGATCAAGGAGGGGATCTTCGTCGGCTACCTGTCCAGCCGCGAGACCGCCCCGCGGATCGGCCGCCAGAGCGGGGGCGCGATGCGCGCCGACGGCTGGAACCGCATCCCGCTCATCCGGATGACCAACGTCAACCTCCTGCCGAGGGACGGCATGACCTTCGACGACATCGTCGCCGACACGGACGACGGCCTCCTGTTCGAGACCAACCGCTCCTGGTCCATCGACGACCGCCGCCTCAACTTCCAGTTCGGGACGGAGATCTGCCGCGAGATCAAGGGCGGCAAGGTCGGCAGGCTCTACCGGAACGCGACCTACACGGGCATCACGTACGAGCTGTGGCGGTCCATGGATGCCGTGGGCGACGCGAGCTCGTGGAGGATGTGGGGCACACCGAACTGCGGCAAGGGGGAGCCCGGCCAGGCGGGTCATGTCGGGCACGGCGTGTCCGGTGCACGGTTCCGCAACGTGCGGGTGGGGGTCGTCGCATGAGCGCGACCCACGGCATCGGGGGCGATCCCGAGGAGGCGCTCGCGCTGGCGCGACGGGTCGTCGAGGCGGCCGAGGCCGCAGGCGCGGACGAGGCCGAGGCGCTCGTCGTCGCGGGCGAGTCGGCGCTCACCCGGTTCGCGAACTCGGAGATCCACCAGAACGTCGCCAGCGCCGAGGTCTACGTCAACCTCCGGTTCGTGCGCGGCAAGCGCGTCGGCGTCGCGAGCACCGGGCGGATGGACGACGACGGGATGCGTGCGCTCGTGGAGCGCGCGGGCGCGATCGCCGCCAACGTGGACGAGCTCGAGGACTGGGCGGGCCTGCCCGAGGCCGGCGCCCCGGCGCCGCTCCCGGCGGCGTGGTCGGACCACACGGCGCATGCGACCCCCGAGCTGCGCGCCGAGGGTGCCCGGGCCGTGATCGCGGCGGCCGACGAGGCCGGTGTCACGGCCTACGGCAGCTTCTCGCACGACGCCGAGGCGCTGGCGGTCGCGAGCTCCAAGGGGATCGCCGCCGCGGAGCGCCGGACGTCGAGCCAGCTGCTGACCGTGACGATGGGTCCCGACAAGGGTACGGGCTACGCGGAGCAGTGCCACGTCGACGCGACCGCGATCGACGCCCACGCCATCGGCCACGAGGCCGCGGAGCTCGCCCGCGCGAGCGCGAACCCGGTCGAGCTCGCCCCCGGCGACTACCCGGTGGTGCTCACGAGCTACGCGGTCGTGGACGTCGTCGACATGCTGGGCTACCTCGGGTTCACGGCCCTCGCGGTCCAGGAGGACCGCTCGTTCTACGAGCCGGGCAAGCGGGTGGGCTCGTCGCTCGTGTCGATCGCGGACGACTCGCGCGACCCCGCCGGGCTCCCGGTGGGCTTCGACGCGGAGGGCGTGCCGAAGCAGCGGCTGGAGCTCCTCGCGAGCGGCGTCTGCCGAGACCTCCCGTACGACGCGCAGACCGCCGCGCGCGCCGGCGTGACGTCGACGGGCCACGGCCTCCCGGCGCCGAACCCGTACGGCCCGTTCCCGACCAACATGGTGATGGCGGCCGGGGACCAGTCGCTCGAGGACCTCATCGGCGGCATCGACCGCGGCCTGCTCGTGACGCGCTTCTGGTACACCAACCCGGTCCACCAGAAGAAGGTCATCATCACGGGCATGACACGCGACGGCACGTTCCTCGTCGAGGGCGGCAGGGTCGTCGGCCCCGTGCGCAACCTGCGGTTCACGCAGTCGTACCTGGACGTCCTGGCGGGCGTCGAGGCGGTGAGCCGCGAGCGACGCTGCATCAAGGGCTTCCTCGGCGGGAGCGTGGTTCCCGCGGTCCGCGTGTCGTCGTTCACGTTCACGGGCGTCACGGCGGACAATTGAGCGCGATGGGCATCAGCGACCGGACGACGGCAGACCTCACGCTGTACGCGGAGGCGGACGGATCCATCTCGGTGGACACCGGCTCGCGGTTCGTGGCGGTCGGCGGCGACGACCTGGAGCGCATCCTGGACCGGCTCGCCGCCGACGGCGGGACCCTTCGCCTGCTCGGCGGCACGGGCCGCGCGGACGACGGCGACGAGCCGCTCGACCGCGAGAGCGACCCCGGGATGGGTGCCGCGTCGCACGTGCTCGCCCTCGCGTACGCCCGCGGGCTCACCGTCGTCCGCGACGAGGGCTGACCGCTCCACCGGCGCCGCTCGTGCGGCGGAGCCCTTTCCGCGCGCGGCACCATCGGGTACGGTCCGCCCGTGGAAGATCGCTCGATCCGTTCGCGCCTCGCCCGCCGCTTCGACCCGGTCGAGCTGCGCGCGATCAAGAAGCTCTGGGTGCGCCACTCGATCGCCGAGGATGCGCGTGACATCGACGGGCTCCTGGCCACGCTGACGCCGGACTGCGTCTACGAGATCGTCCCCACGGGGCAGCGCTGGGAAGGCCACGCCGGCGCCCGGGCGTTCTACACGGAGCTGTTCGCCGCGTTCCCGGACAACCGGTTCGCGCTCACGGACATCGTCGTGGGCCCGCAGGGCGTGTTCGAGGCCGCCGGGCTCACGGGGACGAACCTGGGGCCGTGGGCGGGCGTCCCGGCGAGCGGGCTCCCGGTCAGCCTCGGCGTGCTGATCCTGTTCCCGTGGGACCCCGAGCGGCGGCTGTTCACGGGGGAGCGGATCTGGTTCGACCGTGGATCGGTCGCGTAACGGTCCCGTAGCGGAGGCGGGCGAGCATCCGGCCATGCTTCGCTCAACCCTCGCGCTCCTCGCCCTCCTTGCCCTCCTCGTCACTGGCTGTGCGGCCGCCGCGCCCAGCTCGCCCGCCGGATCTCTCCCCGCCGGCTCTCTCCCCGCCGGCTCCCCGGCCGCCTCGCCGTCCACCGGTCCGTCCGGCGCCGCCTCGCCGCATCCAATCGTCGTGACCACGGACATGGGCATGGACGACCTCGTGGCGATCTACCTGCTCCTGCGCGAGCCCAGCGTGGACATCCGCGCCATCACCATCGACGGGACGGGCCTCGTGCACTGCGGCCCCGGGCTGCGCAACATCCGCCGGATCCTCGCCGCCTTCGGGCGCGAGGACATCCCGTTCGCGTGCGGTCGCGACACCGCCGGCCCCGGCGGCACGCCGTTCCCGGACGACTGGCGCGCGTCGAGCGACAACATGTACGGCGTCGTGCTGCCGCCGGTCGTGGGCACCGAGTTCCCGCCCGCGGGAGCGGATCTCCTCGCCGAGGCGATCGACGCGGCGCCCGCCCCGGTGACGATCGTCGCGTTGGGGCCGTGGACGACGCTCCAGGACCTGTTCGCCGCCCACCCGGCCACGCTCGCGAAGGTCGCGGGCATCCACGCCATGGCCGGCGCGTTCGACGTGCCGGGCAACATGGACACGCCGACGATCAAGCCCGCCGACGGCGTCGAGTGGAACGTCGGCGCGGACCCGAGCGCGTTCGCCGCCGTCCTCGCGCTCGACGTCCCGGTCACCTTCGTCCCGCTCGACGCGACCGACGACGTCCCCGTGCCCTGGGACATCGTGGAGCGGCTCGCGTCCGACCACGCCGCCGCGGGCGCCGACATCACGTACGAGACGTACGTCCGCTCGCCGTACCTCGCCGCGGCTGGCTCCTACTGGTGGGATTCGGCCGCGGCCGCGGCGTTCGTGGACCCGGGCCTGGCCACGTGGGAGGACGCCACGATCGCGCTCAGCGAGCGCGGCCACCTCAGCCGCGACCCCGCCGGACGCCCGGCACGGATCGCCGTCGCGGCCGACGGCCAGCGCGTCACCGACGCGATCCTCGCCGGCCTGCGGCGGGGTGACCCTCGCCCGGTCCCGTTCACCCTGGCCGGCGCCCTGTCGGTGACCTGGGACGGCACCGCGTGCACGGTCGACGACGGCGCCCCGACGAAGGCGGGCATGACGACCGTGACGTTCCACAACCGCTCGGCCGCGGCCGCCGGCCTGCTCGCCGCGGGCGTCCGGGAGCCGCACACCTGGGCCGACGCCCTCGCCTGGATCGACGCCGCCGACATGTCGAACCCGGAGCTCGCGATCCCCGACTGGATCGTCCAGGTTGCGAGCGACGGCGTCTACGCCGAGGCGGGCGCGGACGCGACGGCCGCCGTCGACCTGCCGGCGGGGACGGTGGGCGTCCTGTGCGGCACCGGCGAGTGGCCCAAGCTCGATTTCGCGGACGGGGGCACGCTGACGCTGGGGTCGTGACGGCCGTGACGGCCGACGACCGGCCGGCCACCGGCCCACGAGCGACCCGGCCACCGGCCCACGAGCGACCGCGCCGTCCGCTACCAGCTCACCAGCTTCCAGATCTCGGGCTCGAGCTCGCCGGGCCGGCCGCCCACCTCCGCGAACAGCCCGACCGCCCGCTTGAGGTGCTCCATCGCCTCCTCCGGGCGGCCCGCGGCATGGAGCTGGTCGGCGAGGTTGTTCTCGACGGCGGCCTCGAGAGGCGGCTCGCCAGTCCGCCGGCAGGCCGCGAGCGCCTCCTCGAGCAGCGCGATCGCGGCCTCGCGATCGCCGGCCTCCGCCTCCACGAGCGCGAGTGCGTTGCGCGCGGCGATCGCCGCGCCCGGGTCGTCGTCGCCGGCCGCATCGGCGAGCTCGAGGCTGCGGGCGAGCGCCCATCGCGCGGCAGCCACGTCGCCGGACCGGTGCGCCACGAGGCCCGCCAGGCGGGCGACGGAGGCGTCCAGCCGCGGGTTGGCGAGCGTCGCCGCGACCGCGCCCGCCTCGTCCGCGAGTGAGCGCGCGAGTCCCAGGTCGCCCGCACGCAGCGCGACCGCTCCCCGTTCGACGAGCGTCGCCGCGCGATCGGCGGGCGTGCTCGTGCCGGCGAGCGCGGCGTCGAGGTGAGACGCCGCCGCGTGGGCGTCGCCCCGCCGTGCGTGCACCCGGCCCAGCCGCAGCTCGATGGCCGGCAGGCCCGCATCGTCCGACGCGGCGGCCGCCGCCTCGAGCGCCGCGATCGCGCCCGCGTAGTCGCCCAGGGCCGTTCGCACCTCGCCGATCGCGACACCGATGCCCACGACGTCCGGGTGACCGAGGGCCAGCGCCGCCGACAGGTGCTCCAGCGCCTCCCGGTTCGCAAACACGGCCCGGGCCAACTGCCCCGCTTCCCGGAACGCGTCGGCGGCCTCGGCGTCGCGTCCTGCGGCGAGCTCGTGCCCGGCGATCTGCGCGAGGCGCGCGGCGTCCTGGCGGCCCGCCGATCGCAGCACCTCGGCCACGCGTCGATGGAGCAGTCGCCGCCGGGCGAGGCCGGTCTCCTCGTAGGCAGCGTCGCGGAGGCGGGCATGGCCGAAGTCGAACACGGATCCCCCGCCGCGATCCGCCTCGCGCACGATCGCCCGCCGCACGAGCTCCTCGAGCGCGTCGACCACCTCGTCCTCCGACCGGCCGCTCGCAGCCCGGACCGTGCCGAGGTCGAACGTCCGGCCGATGACGGCGGCCGCGGCGAGCACCTGGGTCGCCGTCTCACCCACGCTCGCGAGTCGCTCGTGGAGCAGCGCCCGCACGCCGTGTGGCGCCTCCCCCGCGACCCCGGGGCCTGCCGCGAGGGCCTCGACGACGTACAGCGGCAGGCCCTCGGACTCCGCCGCCAGCAACCCCGGATCCCAGCCGCCGGCGCCGGCGGCCGCCACGAGCGCCGCCACGTCCGACGCGCCCAGGCGCTCGAGCGAGACCGTGACCGTCCCCGGCAGCCCGTCGAGGGCGCCCGCGAACGCCGCTCCCGCGGCATCGAGCTCCTCGGCGCGCCACGTCAGCACGAGGAGCAGCGGTCGCCCGACCAGCCGCCGCGCGAGGTAGCGCAGCGCCTCACGGGAGGCGTCGTCCGCCCACTGGACGTCCTCGACCACCACGAGCCCGGGAGCCGGGCCCGTGACGAGCGCGGTGACGACGACGGCGACCGCGTCGAGGAGTCGCGCGCGGGCCGCGGGCGATGCGCCGCCGGCCTCCACCTCGACGGCGACGAGCCCCGGCGGGAGCTGGACGATCCGGGCGACGTCGGCCAGGACCGTTGCGGGTAGGTCGGCGAGACGCGCCACGGAGCCTTCGAGTGCGAAACCCGCGCGCAGCAGGTCGGCGATCGGGGCGTACGCGATGGCGCCCTCCCCCGGGAACGCGCGGGCGGCGAGGGTCCGACCTCCACGTGCGGCGACCGTCACCGAGAGCGCCTCCACGAGGCGCGACTTCCCGATGCCCGCCTCGCCGCGGATCGTCGCCACCCGTCCGTCGACCCGCGTGCCCGCGTGGGCCTCCACGAGGCGTGCGAGCGCCATGTCCCGTCCGACCATCGGCAGGCTGGCCGGCGCCGCCGCGATCGCCGCCGGCACGGCCGGCGGGGCGGCGGACGGGGCCGGGGTGTGACCGGACAGGCTCGACGACGTCGCGAACCGGTCGTCGCGGATCGCCTCGTACAGCTCCGTCGTCTCGGCCAGCGGCTGCACCCCCAGCTCGCGCTCGAGGGTCGCGACCGTGGAGCGATAGAGGCGGATGGCGCCTCCCCGGTCGCCGCTCCGGGCGAGGATCGCCATCAGGCGGCGGCGGGCGGGCTCATCGAGCGGATCGAGCTCCACCAGCCTGGACGCGGCGTCCGCGGCCGCCGCGATGTCGCCGTCCGCCTCGGCCGCGGCCGTCAGCCGCCCCAGGACGTCCACGACGCGCCGCTCAACGGACACGGCCCGGGTCGCCCGCCAGTCGTCGAAGTCCGGGGAGCCCCGGAGCGAGAACCCGGCAAGGAACGGCCCGCGCGCGAGCGCCGCTGCGGCCGCAAGCCCCGAGCGGTCGCCGGCGGCGGCTGCCAGGTCGAGCTGC
>JAICUV010000260.1 GCA_025935655.1 Chloroflexota bacterium
CCCGCGGATGCGCCGACCGGCCGGACGCCGGGGTGATGCCGCTCGAGCGCCGCGAGCAACGCGTCGCGCCTGGCGCGGTAGATGGGGCGCATCCGGCGCAGGAATCGGTCGAGCTCGCCACGCTCGATGAAGTCGGCGAGCGCGAGCTGGTCCAGGGCCGCGGATCCCATGTCGGCGGCCTGCTTGGCCTCCGTGATCGGTGCCACGAGGGTCGCCGGGGCGGCGAGCCAGCCGAGGCGCAGGCCCGGGGCCAGCGTCTTGGACGCGGACCCGGTGTAGATGACGTGGTCCGGGCGCAGGCCCTGGAGCGCCCCGATGGGCTCCCGGTCGTACCGGAACTCGGCGTCGTAGTCGTCCTCGACGATGAACGCGTCCCGGCGGGCGGCCCACGCCACGAGCGCGGTCCGCCGCTCGGCGGGGAGCACGCCGCCCGTCGGGTACTGGTGGGCCGCCGTGACGACGACCGCGTCCGGGTCCAGTCGCTCGAGATCCTCCACGACCAGGCCGTGCTCGTCGACCCGCACGCCCACCGGCTCCAGGCCCGCCGCCGTGATCGACGCCCGGTACTCCGGGTCGGACGGGTCCTCGACGGCCATGGTCCGCGCGCCACGGGCGGCAAGGGCCTCCGCGATGAGCCCGACGCCCTGCGCGAACCCGCTGCAGATGACGACGGCGCCGGGCTGGATCGCCGTCCCGCGGACGCGGTTGAGATAGGCCGCGAGCGCGATCCGCAGCTCCGGGACGCCGCGCCCCTCGAGGTAGGACAGCCGGTCCGCGGGCGCCTCGGCCATGACCCGGCGCATGGACCGCAGCCACGCGGCGCGCGGGAACTCGGTGACGTCGGGCCGGCCGGGTCGGAAGTCGTACTCCCACGACCGCGGGTGGAGGGACTCGGGGAGGGGAGGGGCGGCCATCGCCGTGCGGGCGACCTGCGTGGTCCCGCCCGGCCGCGCATCGAGGTAGCCCTCCGCGACGAGCTGCTCGTAGGCCTCCACGACGATTCCGCGCGACACCCCGAGCTGGCCCGCGAGCGCGCGCGTGGACGGCAGGATCGTGCCCGCCGCGAGGCGGCCCTCGCGGACGCCGGCGCGGAGCGTGGCCTCGAGCTGGTGGTGGAGTGGCTCCTGGGCGTGCCGGTCGAGCGGCACGAGCAGCTCGACGTCCGAACTGGTCCTCGTTCTGGTCATCGGACCGGACCTTATCAGAGGACCGGTCGCGCGTCATGATGCAAGCACGCACTCGCGCCCCGCCCACTGCCATGGAGGTCCCCACATGGACAGCCTGCTGCTCATGATCCTCGCCGTCATCGCGACGGCGATCTTCGCAAACCTCGCGGTCTCCCTCGGCGAGGACAGCCGCGAGGGCTTCGGCCTCCCGGACACGATCCTCCGCTCGTGAGCCGGGTCCCGACAGCCGCCGGCGCGTCCCGTGCCCTCCCGGGGTGGGGGGCGTTCGCCGCCGCCGAGCCGGCGCTCGCCGCCACGGCCCGGCGCCTGCTCCGGCGCGGCGGCACGGACGAGGGGCTGCTCGCGACCGTTCGCGGCGACGCGCTGCCCCGGATCAACCCGGTCATCGTGGGGTTCGTCGGCGAGCAGCTGGTGACCGTCGCGCTGGACCGGTCGGCGAAGCTCCGCGAGCTGCGCGACGATGGCCGGTTCGCGCTCCACGCCCACCAGGACCCCGCGGTCCCGCACGAGGTCGTGCTCCGGGGCCGCGCCGTCGAGCTCACCAGCGACGAGCGTGCGGCCGCGATCGCCGGCTGGGCGTTCGGGGTGGGCGACGCGGACGGCGTCTTCGAGCTGCGGCTCGCCCAGGTCACGCTCGGCGAGCGGCCCGATGCCGGCACGTGGCCGCCGGTCTACCGCTCCTGGCGCACGGCGACGTAGCCTCGCGCGACCGCCGCCGGCTCAGCCCGCCGACGCACCCGGGAACACCACGATCTGCCGCGCCGCCTGCCCGGCGCGCAGGCGGTCGAAGGCGTCGTCCAGCTCGGCGAGCGGCAGCCGGCGGTCGATGAGGCGGTCGACCGGCAGGCGGCCCTGGAGGAACCACTCCGCGTAGCGCGGAAAATCGAGCGCCGCGACGGCGGAGCCGTAGTTGGACCCGATGATCCGGCGCGCACCATCCACGAACGGGAACCCCTCGAACCGGACGGTCTGTCCGAACGCCGTCATGCCGACGAGCACCGCGGTCGCGCCCGGCGGCAGCACGGCGATCGCCTGCTCGATCGTGGCCGGCAGCCCGATGGCCTCGAACACGAAGTCGGGGCCGCCCTCGCCCGCGGCCTCGCGGATCCCCTCGATCGTGGCCACGGGGTTGGCCGGGTCCGCCTGCACCGAGTGGGTCGCCCCGAGGGTGCCCGCGAGGTCGAGCTTCGCGCGGTTCGTGTCAACGACGACGATCCGGCGCGCGCCGGCGATGACGGCGCCCATGACGCACGACAGGCCGACGCCGCCAAGGCCGATGATCGCGACCGTCGAGCCCGCCGGCACGTCCGCGGTCTTGAGCACCGCGCCAACCCCGGTCGACACCCCGCAGCCGATGAGCGCCGCGACCTCGGGCGGGACGCCGTCCGTCATGGGGACCACGGCGGTCGCCGGCACGACCTGCGCGGAGGCCATCGTCCCGATCGACAGATAGGCGAGGACCGGCGAGCCGTCCCGACGTGCGAGGCGCGTGGTCCCGTCGGCCTGGGCATGGCGGAACGACGGGGAGCCAGTGCACACCCACTGGCGGCCGCGCTGGCACTCGCGACAGCGGAGGCACGGCGCGTACCAGCTGAGCGCGACCGCCCGCCCGATGACGCCCGGATCGAGCCCCTCCCCCACGGCCTCGATGACCCCTGCGCCCTCGTGCCCCATGACGATGGGGCCCGGCCGCTGCCACTCGCCGTCCCGGACGTGGAGGTCGCTGTGGCAGACGCCCGACGCGGTCATCCGGACGAGGATCTCGCCCGGACGCGGGTCGTCCAGGAGGAGCGTCTCGATGACGGGCGGGACGCCCGCTCGCTCGATCACCGCCGCCTCGATCTCGCGCACCATGGCCTCCTCGTCTCGACGCAGGCCATGAGGATGCCCCATCCCGCGGCGTCGCTAGCCGGTGTTCTGCAGCCCCGCGGCGATGCCGTTGATCGTGGCGCCCACGACGTTGCGGATCCGGGCGGCCTCGTCCGCGGGAAGATCCTCGTTGCGCAGCCGCCCGAGGAGCTCCACCTGGACGGCGGACAGCGCGTCGATGTACGGGTTGCGGAGCTCGATGGAGCGGGCGAGGGTCGGGTGCCCGGCCACCAGCCGGTCGCGCCCGGTCACGAGGACCAGGAGGCGGACCGAGCGTGCGTACTCGGCCTCGATCATGCCCCGGATCGCCGTCGCCTCCGGGCCGCCCGCGAGGTCCGCGTAGCGGCGGAACGTGCCGAGGTCCGCCTTGGCGAGCGAGAGCTCCGCGTTGTCGATGACCGAGGCGAAGAACGGCCAGCGCTGGTACAGCGCGCCGAGGTGCGCCACGACCGCCGCGCCGCCCCGCGCCGCGACCGCCTCCAGCGCGGTGCCGAGGCCGTACCAGCCGGGCAGGTTGGCGCGCGACTGCGACCAGGCGAAGACCCACGGGATCGCGCGCAGGGAGTCGATGTCCTGTCCATCGCGAGCCGCGGCTCGTCCGCCGGGCCGGACCGCGGGCCGGGAGCCGAGCCCGAGGCCCGGGATGAGGTCGATCGGGGTGGCGGCCCGGAAGAACGCGGCGAAGCCGGGCCGCTCCACGAGCGCCCGGTAGGCGTTGCGGGAGATCGCGGTGAGCTCGGTCATCGTGTCGCGGCCGGCGGAGGCGGCCTCGAGCGCGTCGTCCTCGTGGCCCGGCGCCGAGGCGAGCAGCGCGGCCGCGGTGACCTGCTCCAGGTGGCGCTGGGCGATCGTGGCGTCGGCGTAGTGGGCGGCGATCACCTCGCCCTGCTCGGTGAACTTGAGCCGTCCGTCGACGGAGCCCGGGGCCTGGGCGAGGATCGCCCGGTTCGCGGGACCGCCGCCGCGGCCGATCGCGCCCCCGCGGCCGTGGAACAGCGTAAGCCTGACGCCGTGCCGGCGGGCGGTCGCGACGAGCGCCTCCTGCGCGCGGTAGAGCAGCCAGTTCGCGGCGAGGAAGCCGCTCTCCTTGGACGAGTCCGAGTAGCCCAGCATCACCTCCTGGGCGTCGCCGCGCTCCCGCAGGTGGGCCCGGTACGCGGGGTCCGTGAACAGCGCCTCGAGGAGCTCCGCGGCGCCCGCGAGCGCCTCCGCCGACTCGAGGAGCGGCACGACGTCCAGGGCGGGCATCGCGGGCGGGAGGTCCGCGAACGCGGGCACCGGCCGCCCGAAGGGCTCCGGCTCGGCGGCGCGCCTGGCGAGCTCGAGGACCGTCGCCACGTCCGCGGGGCTGCTCGTGAACGAGATGACGTAGCGGTGGCTGGCCGCGACGCCGTACCGCGCCTGGAGCCGCGCGATGGCCCGGAACGTCGCGAGAACCTCGCCCAGGGCAACCCCGCCCGCGACCTCCTCGTCCGGAGCCGCGCCGGCATCGAGGGCCGCGATCGCCGCGCGGTGGACGGCCGCGTGCTGCCGGACCTCGAGC
>JAICUV010000332.1 GCA_025935655.1 Chloroflexota bacterium
AACTGCGTGGCGCTCGGCACGGGCCTGGCCCTCGAGCACTTCGACTTCTTCAAGAAGTCTCTGGTCCAGCAGATCTAGGTGTCTCGCTGGCCCGGCCCCGCAGGCATCCTCGGCGATTCCAGTCCCGCTGGGACTGAGATCGCCTCCGGTAGCCCGCGGCGCCGTGCCGTGACATCCCGTCCTGCCCCACTCGCATCCCAACCGGCCGCCGTGCCCGACCGCCCGTCCCTCCCCGGTCGGCCACGCAGCAGACGACCCCTCCGACTCCGTTCTGAAGATGGACGAGCAACTGGCACTCCCCACCCCTCCCGCAATGGGAGAGGGAGTGGCGGTGCAGGCGAAGCCCAGGCCAGGCGGTGGGGCCTACCGGACGCGATCTCAGTCGCCGCAGGTGACTGGAATCGCGGAGGATGGCCACGCCGACAGGCCGGACAGACACAGGCGCACTAAACGATGACCCGCTCCTTCATCGACCTGCACTGTCATACGAACGCCAGCTTCGACAGCCTCTCCGATCCCGCGAAGGTCGTCCGTGCCGCCGCCACCCGCGGGCTCACCCACCTCGCGATCACCGATCACGATCGCATCGACGGTGCGCTGCGTGCGCGCGATGCCGCGCCGGCCGGTCTCACCGTCATCGTCGGGGAGGAGATCCGGACCGCGGACGGGGACCTCATCGCGCTGTTCCTGGAGCGGGCCGTGGCGCCGCATCGGCCGGCGCGCGAGACGATCGAGGAGGTCCGCGCGCAGGGCGGGCTCGTGGGGATCCCACACCCGTTCGACCGGTTTCGCGGCTCCATGCTCAAGGACCCGAGGCTCGAGGCGATGGCCGCGATGGTGGACTGGGTGGAGGCCCACAACGCGCGTGTCGTGGGCGGGACCGGCAACGAGCGAGCGCAGCAGTTCGCGCTCGAGATGGGCCTCCCCGGGGTCGCGGTGAGCGATGCCCACAGCATCATCGAGGTCGGCGTGGCCTACACCGCCCTGGACGGCGACCCGTCGACCCCCGAAGGGTTGCTCGCCGCCCTGACCAACGTCGAGCTTGTCCCCGGGCGCGCGTCGTATATCGTGCGCAGCCTCACGCCCGTCGCAAAGCTGATCAACCGCGCCCGGGGCAACCGGCGCGTGTCACCGCCCTCGCCAGCACCGGGGGCACCCTCGCATGAGTGAGCCGCCCGTGTCCGACGTGACCCCGCAGACCCAGTCGCCCGCGCCCGCCGAGGAGGAGCGGCCGCCGATGTCGCTCGGCGCCAGGCTGCGCCAGCCGCGGACGATCCTGTCGATCGCGATCCCGCTGCTCCTGCTCGTGCTCATCGCGCGGTTCGCGCTCAACGTCGACATCGGCGAGGTGGTCGCGGGCATCGCCGAGGCCAACCCGTGGCTGCTGCTCGCTGCGCTCGCGGTGTTCTACCTCGGCTTCCCGCTCCGAGGCCTGCGCTGGGCGATCCTCCTCCGGTCCACCGGCCAGCCGATCACGGTGAAGGACTCGACCGAGATCCTCTACCTCTCGTGGCTCGTCAACTGCCTCGTGCCGGCCAAGCTGGGCGACGTCTACCGCGCGTGGCTGCTCAAGATCAACAGCACCGCGTCGCTGTCGCGGACGTTCGGCACCGTGTTCATCGAGCGCATCCTGGACCTGTTCGTCATCGCGATCATGGGCCTGCTCGCGGGGTTCTGGAGCTTCCGGAGCGGTCTCCCGCCCGAGATCCAGTTCGTGGCTGCGCTGGGGGTCGCGACGGTCGTGATCCTCGCGGGGCTCCTGCTGACGCTGCGCAACTTCGGCCGCCGGATCATCATCGCCCTCCCGTTCCCGGAGCGGGTCCTGGAGCTCTACGACCGGTTCGAGGAGGGCGTGTTCAGCGCCATCACGATCCGCCAGCTGCCACCGCTGGTGATCCTCACGATGTTCATCTGGGCGACCGAGGGGCTGCGGCTGTACTTCGTCGTCCAGGCGCTCGGCTTCCCGGACGTGAGCCTCGGGATCTCGGGCGCCGTGTTCGTGGCCCTCATCGGCTCCCTGCTCACCGCCGTCCCGTTCAGCCCCGCCGGGCTCGGCGTGGTGGACGCGGGCATGGGCGCGGTCCTCGTGCTGGCCTACGGCATCCCGCCCACCGAGGCGACCACGATCGTCGTCGTGGACCGCGTCATCAGCGTGTTCTCGATCATCGTCTTCGGGTCGATCCTGTACGTGGTCTCGGGCAAGCGCAAGGGCGAGGGCCTGTCCGCCGTCAACGGCGTGGTCCCGCCCCGCGCCGTGCCCGGCTGACCCCACCGGGACCCCTCCCCCGGAAGTCTCACGCCCGTACCGCACACGAGTGCACCACACTGCAAGGTCGTGGTGACGCGGGCGCACCAGTTGTGAGTACCAACGGGGGATTGGGCGGCGGGAGGATCGGATCGACACTGCAATCCGACCCCACGCAAAGCACGTGGGGGCCTAGCCCAAGGCGACCATGACGACCGAGAACGGCCGCGCTTTCAACGAGTGGCTGCGAGCCCAGCTCAAGGCCAAGAAGATGTCGCAGCGACAGCTTGCGCAGCAGTCGGGCGTGGATCACTCCACGATCTCCCGTCTCATCCGTGGCGACCGGATGCCCTCCCTCGGGACGGCAACCAAGCTCGCCCGCGGGCTGCGCGAGATCCGCGAGGATTCCGACACCAGCACCGCCCTCGGCGTCGTGTCCGTGGGGCCCCAGAACCCGACCGCTCGCGTGGAGTACGCCCTGCGTGCCGACGAGGCGCTGTCGGAGCCCCAGGTCCGTCAGATCATGGAGTACTACCTGGCAGTTCGGGTTCGCCGCTTCGCGCGCACCTACTCCAGCGTCGGTGCTGCCGAATCAGGCATCGGCAGCAACGGCTCCACGAGCTCGGCGGGCAGCGTCTACGGACGCCCCTCCACGATGAGCGGCGGCGTCACGACGCCGTCCGTCTACCGGAGTCCGGCGCCGCCCCCGCGCTACGGCGCGGTGCGGCCCGCGGTCCGACCGCCGACCCGGACGCCGGGTCGTCCCTAAGCACACTTCAGGGCACGGCCTGGACGTTCCTCCACGTCCGGGTCTCGGGGACAGCGAACGCCGGTCTGCAGGGGCCGGCGTTCGCGCTTTAAGGCCGCCGCCTTCATCAGGGTGCCGGCTTCGTCAGTCCGCCGCGAGCACCGTGATGACCCGCCGCTGACCGGCGGTGAAGCGGTCGAGCGGCACGCGGCCCGTGCCCGCCCGGGTCGCGTACGCGAGCTCCGCCTCGCCCCCGCAGCGCG
>JAICUV010000398.1 GCA_025935655.1 Chloroflexota bacterium
CTTCTCGCGCTCCATGGCGTAATGCGTCGCCGGGTAGACGCCGAGGTGCTCGAGGCGCGCGTAGACCTCACCCGTCATCGGATCGAAGTGGGTGATCGCCTCGACCTCGTCGCCGAAGAGGCTGATGCGATAGGCCGTCTCCATGTTGGCCGGCTGCACCTCGATCACGTCGCCCCGCACGCGGAAGCGGCCGCGGCCCATGACGACGTCGTTGCGCTGGTAGTGGATGTCGACCAGCTTGCGCAGGATGTCGTCGCGCGACTTCTCCTCGCCGACGGAGAGGAACAGGACGAGGTCGGAGTAGCTCTCGGGCGAGCCGATGCCGTAGATGCACGACACCGATGCCACGATCACGACGTCACGGCGGGCGAACAGGGCGGCGGTCGCGGCGTGGCGGAGGCGGTCGATGTCGTCGTTGATCGAGGAGTCCTTCTCGATGTACGTGTCCGACGACGGGAGGTAGGCCTCGGGCTGGTAGTAGTCGTAGTAGCTCACGAAGTACTCGACCGCGTTGCGGGGGAAGTACTCGCGGAACTCGTTGCAGAGCTGGGCGGCCAGCGTCTTGTTGTGCGCGATGACCAGCGTGGGCCGGTTGAGCTGCTCGATCACGCGCGCCATCGTGTGCGTCTTGCCCGTCGCGGTGGCGCCGAGCAGCGTCTGGTAGCGGTCGCCGCGGCCGATGCTCTGGGCCAGCTCGGCGATCGCGCGGGGCTGGTCGCCGGTGGGCGAGTAGGACGCGGAGACTGCGAGATCGGGCATGAGGCTTTCAGTGTATCCGCGCCCCTGTACCATCGCGGGGGTGTCCGCGCCGGTCCCGCTCAGCCACCCGGAACCGCCTCTCGGCGAGGGCGAGATCGAGCTGAGGCCGTGGGAGGATGGCGACCTGGACGCGATGGTGGCGATGTGCCGCGACCCCGACGTCGCCCGCTTCACCCGCGTCCCGGATCCGTACTCGGAGGCCGACGCGCGGGCCTGGATCGACGCCCAGCCGGGCCGCCTGGAGGCCGGCGAGGGGCTGACGTTCGCGATCACCGCCGGCGGCGGGCCGCCGATGGGGAGCGTCGGGCTGCGCATCGACCCCGGCGACCGCGACATCGCCGAGGCGGGCTACATGGTCGCGCCCGACGCGCGCGGGCGCGGCCTGGCGACGACGGCGCTGCGGCTCGCCTCGCGGTGGGGGCTGCGCGACCTCGGCCTCGCCCGCGTCCACCTCACGACCCACCTCGAGAACGCCGCGTCGCAGCGGGTCGCCGAGCGGGCAGGGTTCCGGCGCGAGGGCGTCCTGCGCTCGTGGGAGGAGATCGGCGGCGAGCGCACCGACCTGGTGATGTACTCGCTCGTCGCCGCCGACCTGTGACCACGCCGATCGCGCTCCCGTCGTTCCTGGACGACGGCCGCGCCGGGCTGCGGCCGTGGCGGGAGGGCGACGTGGCCGCGATCCTGGCCATGTCCCGCGACCCGGACACCATCCGGTTCACGAACGTCCCCGACCCCTACGACGAGGACTCCGTGCGCATCTGGCTCGCCCTCCAGCCGGCGCGCCTGCGAGCCGGTGACGGGGCGGCCTTCGCGGTGGTCGAACTCCCGTCCGAGGAGGCGCTCGGGGCGATCGGCGTGCGCGTCCTGCACGGGCGCGGGATCGCCGAGATCGGCTATCACATGGCCCCGGAGGCCCGCGGCCGCGGGCTGGCGACGGGGGCTCTACGCCTGCTCTCCGACTGGTCGTTCGCGGCCCTCCCGGTGGCGC
>JAICUV010000403.1 GCA_025935655.1 Chloroflexota bacterium
CGCTGCGCGTCCTCGACGGCGCGGTGCTGGTCCTGTGTGGCACGTCGGGCGTGCAGTCGCAGTCGTATACCGTCGACCGCCAGATGCGGCGCTACAACGTCCCGCGCCTGGCCTTCATCAACAAGCTGGATCGCGCCGGCGCCGACCCGGCCCGCGTGACCGGCCAGCTCAAGGAAAAGCTGCGCCACAACACCATCACGATGCAGCTCCCGATCGGGGCCGAGTCGGACTTCGAGGGGATCATCGATCTCATTCGGATGAAGGCCTTCTACTTCGACGGCGACAACGGCGAGGACATCCGCGAAGAGGACATCCCGGCCGCCAGCCTCGACGAGGCCAAGGCCGCCCGGCACGACATGATCGCGTCGATCGCCGACCACGACGACGCCATCGCCGACAAGTTCCTGGCCGAGGAAGTCCCGTCCGAAGACGAGCTCCACGCCGCCATCCGCCGCGTCACCATCGCCCTCAAGATGACGCCGGTCTTCATCGGCTCGGCCTACAAGAACAAGGGCGTCCAGCTCCTGCTCGACGGCGTGAACATGTACCTCCCCAACCCCAAGGAGGTCACCAACATCGCGCTGGATCAGGACAAGAAAGAGGAGAAGGTCATCCTCGACGCCGACCCGAAGAAGCCGTTCGTCGGCCTGGCGTTCAAGCTGGAAGACGGCCGCTACGGGCAGCTGACCTACATGCGCGTCTACCAGGGCACCCTGGCCAAGGGCGACTTCATCGTCAACAACAGCAACAACCAGAAGCGCGTCAAGGTGCCGCGCCTCGTCCGCATGCACTCCAATGAGATGAACGACATCGAGACCACCTCGGCGGGGGACATCGTGGCCCTCTTCGGCGTCGAGTGCTCGTCGGGCGACACGTTCACCAACGAGTCGATCAACTACACGATGACCTCGATGCACGTGCCCGAGGCCGTCATCTCGCTGGCGGTGGCCCCCAAGGACAAGGGCAACGCCACCAACTTCTCGAAGGCGCTGAACCGCTTCACGAAGGAGGATCCGACCTTCCGCGTCCACCGCGACGAGGAGTCGGCCCAGACCATCATCAGCGGCATGGGCGAGCTTCACCTCGAGATCTACATCGAGCGCATGAAGCGCGAGTACGCCTGCGAGGTCATCTCGGGCAAGCCGCAGGTCGCGTACCGCGAGGCCATCGGCCAGCGCGCCGACTTCAGCTACACCCACAAGAAGCAGACCGGTGGCTCCGGCCAGTACGGCAAGGTGGCGGGCTACATCGAGCCGCTGCCGGCCGAGCACCCGACCGGCTTCGAGTTCGAAGACGACATCACGGGCGGCGCGATCCCGCGCGAGTTCATCCCGGCCTGCGAGAAGGGCTTCCGCGAGGCGACCAAGAAGGGGCCGCTCATCGGATTCCCGATCGTGGGCGTCAAGTGCGTCATCAACGACGGCGCCTCGCACCCGGTCGACTCGTCGGAAATCGCGTTCCGCACGGCGGCCCTCATGGGCTTCCGCGAGGCGTACAGCCAGGCCAAGCCCACCATCCTCGAGCCGATCATGCGGGTCGAGGTGCAGTTC